>NZ_ATDO01000069.1:0-38389 GCF_000445085.1 Sphingobium sp. HDIP04
TGGGGAGGGGGACCATGCGAAGCATGGTGGAGGGGAAATGGCGTGACCTGCGTATCTTCCCCTCCACCAGCCTTCGGCCGGTCCCCCTCCCCATCTACCGATGGGGAGGAATAGGACAGGTCCGTTCCCCGAAAGCCGCCGCTTATTTCCCCCGCGCCGCGCTCACCGCTGCTTTCAGCGCATCATAGCCCACAGCCCCGTTCAGCACCTGTCCCCCGATCACGAAGGTCGGCGTGCCGCTCGCCTGCAGCTTCTGCGCCAGCCCGATATTGGACTGGATCTCCGCATCATATTTGCCCCCGGCGATCGCCGCCTCCGCCGCTTTCGCGTCGATCCCGACCTTCGCCGCCGCCGCCAGGATGGTCTCCCGCGTCACCTTCCCCGCCGCATAGAGCGCCCGGTGGAAAGGCATATATTGGTTTTTCTCCGCCGCCAGCAGCGACACCTTTGCCGCATCGATGCTCTCGTCGGACAGGATCGGCAGTTCGCGATAGACCACCTTCACGCCCTTGTCCTCGCCCACCAGCCGGGCGAGATCGGGCAGCGAGGCCCGGCAATAGCCGCAGGCATAGTCGAAAAATTCGACCACCGTCACATCGCCCTTGGCCGCTCCTTCCCACGCCCCGGCATAGGGCGTTTCGATGGTCTGGCGGCTGGCGTCGATGGTGCCGGACATCCGCTTGGCCTGCAATTTCTCGACCGCCTGCGGAATGATCTCCGGATGCTCCAATATATAGTCGTGCACGATCCGCTCGATCGCGGCCTTGTCGCTGGCGTCGACGCGGCCCGTGCTCTGGGTGCCGAGCGCAGCGCCCGTCGCGGTGGCGGCGATGAAGGCGAAGACGCCAAGGGTCATCATCATGGTCCTGTTGGAAAGCGCAGCGCGAAAGCCGGGACGCGATTGGTCTGTCATCTCTTCTTTCGCTTCTGCTCGACGGCTGCGCGGGAAACCATGGCGATATCCTGCGCGCGCAGATAGTCAACCGTGCCCGGCTTCAACCCCTGCATCGCGGCGTCGGCGCTGCGCAGCGCCATCTGGTCCTCGCCCATCATCGAATAGCGCTCCGCCGTCGCCAGCGCGGCGCGGGGCAGGTCGCCGCGATGTTCATAGACCACGCCCAGTTGATACCAGGCGAAGGGGTTTTCCCGGTCCCGCGCAATGGCGTTGCGCAGCACCTTCTCCGCCTCCGCGAAATTCGCGTCATTCTCCGTCGCGATCAGCGCATGGCCCAGCAGCGTGGCGATCAGCGGCTGGTTGGTCAGTTGCACCGCCTCGCGCAGCGGCGGGATGGCGTCGGCGGGCTTGCCGCTTTCCAGCAGCACCTGCCCCTTCAGCTCCAGAAAATAGGGATCGTGCGGCGCGGCGGCCAGCAACGCGTCGACCTCCGCCAGCGCCTTGTCCGGATAGGCGCTCTTGTGCCAGGCATAGGCGCGGGCATAATGGGCCGGGAGCGACTGGTCGCTTTCGGGATATTTGAGCAGGGTCTGGCTGGGTTCCGACACGAAGCCCACCAGCTTCGCCTTGATCCTTTCGAACCGCGCCTCCAGCTTCGGGTCCATCGGCTTGTCCCAGGCGGGATCGACCGTATAGACTTCCCGCAGCACATTGATGCGCTCGCCCGACAGCGGGTGGGTGCGGCCATAGCTGTCGTCCTGCGGAATGGCGAGGCGATATTCCTGGTTCTGCAGCTTCTTGAAGAATTCCAGTCTGCCCTTGCCCGAAACCCCCGCCTTGCTGAGATAACGCGCCCCGGCAAGGTCGGCGGAGCTTTCCTGCGCCCGCGAAAAGGCCAGGAACTTGCCCATCGCCGCCTGCTGCCCCATGCCGAGGATGCCCATGCCCGCTTCCGCGCCGCCCGCCGCGATGGCCGCCGCGCCCAGCACCAGGCTGAGCAGGGTGATGCCGGTCGCCTCCTTCATCCCCTCGCCGTAACGGATGACATGGCCGCCCTCTATATGGCCGAGTTCATGCGCGACCACCCCCTGCACCTGGTTCACATTGTCGGCGGCCGCGATCAGCCCGCTATGCACCCAGACATATTGGCCGCCCGCGACGAAGGCGTTGATATTGGGGTCGTTGATGACCAGCACCTGGACGTTGCGCGGCTCCATGCCCGCGGCCTGCACCAGCGGCGCGGACATGTCGGCCATGAACGCCTCCGTCTCCGCGTCCCGCAATATCTGCTGCGCCGCCGCCGGGCGTGCCAGCAGGGCCAGCGATGCCGCCGCGACGGCCGCGAAACGAAGCCAGCGCGAGGTCATGCGATCGCGATTGGGCATGCAGGGGCGGTGCGGGGCAGGGGAAGAGGCTCCATCGCTGACTGTCCATGCCGTCCAGCGGATGAACGGCAACTGAAAGGCGTTATGTAGCCTATTAAGCGGCAGGTCCAATAGCGGCTTTGGGGGGAAAGCGGCCTTTCCGTTTCCATGCCATATGGAACTAGCCAGAGTTCATAACCCGACTTGTGAACGTCCACCATCGGTCCTCTGCAGTCCTGCCCATCTTCGTCACCCCGGACTTGATCCGGGGTCTCGCTGCCTGAGACCAGGCGCAGGGGAGAGAAGAGCGGGATCCCGGATCAAGTCCGGGATGACGAATGCGAAGGTCCAGCGCCGGTTGAAACCCGGCGTCCAAAATCATTGCAACGCCGCGACATCATTCCCACCCGAAAATAAAAACGCCGCCGTCTGGCCGGTCGAACCGGCAAGACGGCGGCGTCTTATATTATCGCGTGCGCGTTACTGGCCGAAGGTGCGTTGCCACCAGCCACGGCGCGGGGTGCCGTCATCATTTTCACCGCCGCCCTCGGCATCGCCGTTCACCGTGACCGCTTCGGCGGTTTCGGCAGGCGCGACGGCTTCGACTGGCGCTTCGGGCGCAGCCTCTACGGCGACGGCTTCCGTAGCGACCGGCTCAGCCTTCTTGCGACGGGAGCGCTTGGGCTTGGCGGGGGCCTCCTCAGCCACCGGTGCTTCCGGCACGGCTTCGACGGGCGCGGCTTCTTCCGCTATCGGTTCGGCCTTCTTGCGGCGGGTGCGCTTGGGCTTAGCAGGCGCCTCTTCGGCCACCGGCGCTTCCGGTGCGGCTTCGACAGGCGCTTCGACCACGGCTTCCACTGCCTCGGCGGCAGGGGCTGCGCTTTCCTTCGCCTTGCGTGCGCGGGGACGCCGGCGGGTCTTGGGTGCTTCCTCCTCGGCGGGTGCTTCGGGCGCGGCTTCCGCGACCGGCTCGGCGACCGCCTCGGCCTCGACGGCCTCGACCGCTTCCTCGCTCGCGACCGAGCCTTCGCTCACCGCTTCCTCGCCAGCCTCGCGGCGGCGGCGTCCGCCCCGGCGGCCACGACGACCACGGCGACGGCCTTCGCCTTCACCCTCGGCGGCGGCTTCCACAGTCGCGGCTTCGCCTTCGCCCTCGGCGTCCTCCTCGGCCACGTCGGCATCCTCGCCAGCTTCGCCCTGGGCTTCGCCCTCGGCGCGATGCTCGTCGCGCTGGCCGCCCCGACGGCGGCGGCGGCGGCGGCGGCGACGGCCGCCTCCTTCCCGATCATCGCCGCGATCCTCGCCACGCTCGGCGCGTTCCTCCTGCGCGGCTTCGACCTCCTCGATCTCTTCCTCGTCCAGTTCCTCCACGACGTCGAGATCGTCATCGTCCTCGACCATCGGCGTATAGTCGACCACCCGCTCCGGACGCGGCCCGCTGGCCTCGACCGACATGCGCGCGCCCTCGACCTCGCCATCGGGCAGGATCGCGATGCGCACGCCATAGCGCTGCTCGATCTCGTCCAGTTCGCGGCGCTTGTTGTTGAGCACGTAGAAGGCCGCCTCCTGGCTCGCCCGCAGCGTGATCAGGTTGCCGCGCCCGCGCGCCGCCTCCTCTTCCAGCATGCGCAGCGCGGAAAGGCCCGCCGACGAAGCGGTGCGGACCAGCCCGGTGCCCTCGCAATGCGGGCACTGGCGGGTGGACGCCTCCAGCACGCCGGTGCGCAGCCGCTGGCGGCTCATCTCCATCAGGCCGAAGCCCGAAATCCGGCCGACCTGGATGCGGGCGCGGTCGTCCTTCAACGCCTCCTTCATCGCCTTCTCGACCTTGCGGATGTTGGAGTTCATCTCCATGTCGATGAAGTCGATGACGACCAGCCCGGCCATGTCGCGCAGGCGCAACTGCCGCGCAATCTCCCGCGCCGCCTCCAGATTGGTGGCGACGGCGGTCTGCTCGATCCCATGCTCGCGGGTCGACCGGCCGGAGTTGATGTCGATCGACACCAGCGCCTCGGTCGGGTTGATCACCAGATAGCCGCCCGACTTCAACTGCACGACGGGATTGTACATCGCCGCAAGCTGATCCTCGACGCTGGCGCGCTGGAACAGCGACACGGCGTCGGCATATTGCTTCACCCGGCGCGCATGGCTGGGCATCAGCAGCTTCATGAAGTCCTTGGCCGCCTTATAGCCATATTCGCCCTCGACGATGACTTCCTCGATATCCTTGTTGTAGATGTCGCGGATCGCCCGCTTGATGAGGTCGCTGTCATTGTGGATCAGCGCGGGGGCGTCGGATTTCAGCGTCTTTTCGCGGATCTCGTCCCACAGGCGCGCCAGATAGTCGAAGTCGCGCTTGATCTCCGGCTTGGTGCGCTGGAGGCCCGCGGTGCGGACGATGCAGCCCATGGTGGAGGGCAGGTTCATCTCCGCGATGATCGACTTCAACCGCTTGCGGTCGGCGGCGTTCGAAATCTTGCGCGAAATCCCGCCGCCATGGCTGGTGTTGGGCATCAGCACGCAATAACGGCCCGCCAGCGACAAATAGGTGGTCAGCGCCGCGCCCTTGTTGCCGCGCTCCTCCTTGACGACCTGCACCAGCAGCACCTGGCGGCGCTTGATGACGTCCTGGATCTTGTAGCGGCGGCGCAGCGCCATGCGCTTGCGGCGCAGTTCGTCGGCGGCGTCGTCGCCCTTGCCGCGACGGCCGCGGCCCCTGCCGCTGTCACCATTGCCGTTTTCGGCCGCCTCTTCGCCATGATCCTCATCATCATGATGATGGGTCGCCTCGACGACTTCCAGCCCCCCGTCGGCGGCGCCGACATCCTCGTCATCGTCATAGTCGGCGCGCAGCGCGGCCTCTTCCTCCGCATGGGCGCGTTCCTCGCGCAGCAGCGCTTCGCGGTCCTCGCGGGGGATCTGATAATAATCGGGGTGGATTTCGCTGAAGGCCAGGAAGCCGTGGCGGTTGCCGCCATAATCGACGAAGGCCGCCTGCAACGACGGCTCCACGCGAGTGACCTTGGCCAGGTAGATATTGCCCTTGAGCTGCTTGTGCTCGGCCGATTCGAAGTCGAACTCCTCGATCCGGTTACCTTTGACGACCGCGACCCGGGTTTCTTCCCGGTGGCGCGCATCGATCAGCATACGCATTGTCATTCATTGTTCTCCGGCGCTGGCGGCCGACGGCACTGGGCCGGGCTGCCGCGCGATAGCAAGGGGGCGGCGCGAATTGCTGCATCGCCCGGTTTGGACAGGAAAATTGCGCGTCTGCTGCCGGGGCAGGGCCGGACCATGTGCCGGACACCGCCAACCACGCCGCATCGCCCGGGATCGGGTTCAGCGTGGATTGGAAATCATGCCTCATGCAGCGTCAACCTGTTCGGGCATCGGTTCCGGGCGTTGCTGCCCGCCGGTGCCATCGTGAATATCCCCGAAAGAACGGCCGCCTGAAAAAAAGACGCGTCTTCAAGGAATGTGAATGGGTAGCAGTCAAAATGGCAAGGAGCAACGGCCCTTGGAAATATTGTTTCACGTTGCGCCATTCCGGCCGGGACAAACCCCGGGCGATTTACCGCCCTTATGGTAAACATGTCGTTAAGCCTGTCGTTGGGCAATGCCTGACCCGCCATTCGGCTTCAGGCCGGACGCCGCGAAATTGCGCTGGACGGCGACGGGCCGCCCGGTGCACAAGCGGCCCCATGCTTCAAAGTCTTGCGCTCGCAAGCATGATCCTTTCGGCCGCGCCCCTTTTCGCCGCCCCCCTTCATGGCGATCGGGCGAGCATCCGCTTCGACGCGCCCGCGCACATGGCGGCCCGTCCGGCGAAGCGCCTGCACGGCATCACCGTTCCCATCCCCCCCGTGGCGCGCGGCGTCTCCCTGCCGCCGGTGGAGGGGCCTCGCGACGCGTCGCGCCCGCTGGTCGTGATCGACGCCGGCCATGGCGGCCATGATCCGGGCGCGGTCAACCGCGACAATGGAGAGCGAGAGAAGGACGTGACGCTCGCCATCGCATGGGCGATCCGCGACCAACTGCTGCGGTCGGGCCGCGTTCGCGTGGCGCTGACCCGCAATGACGATCGCTTTCTGGTGCTTCAGGAACGCCACGGCATCGCCCGCCAGCTCAATGCGGACCTGTTCATTTCCATCCACGCCGATTCGGCCGACAATGACAAGGCGCGCGGCGCGACGGTCTATACCCTGTCCGAAACCGCCTCCGACCGGGAGGCTGCGCGGCTTGCGGCGCGCGAAAACGGGGCGGACGTGCTGAACGGCGTCAATCTGGGCGGCCAGTCGAGCGATGTCTCCTCGATCCTCATCGACCTGACGCAAAGGGAAACGATGAACGTTTCGGTGGCCTTCGCCCGGCTGCTCCAGCGCGAGGCGGCGCCCTATGTCCCGTTCCGCGGCACGGCGCATCGCTTCGCCTCGCTGATGGTGCTGAAGGCGCCCGACACGCCGTCCGTGCTGTTCGAGGCCGGCTATCTCTCCAACGCCGCCGACGCGGCTTTCCTGGCTTCCAGGGAGGGGCGGGAAAATATCGCCAGGGGCGTCGCCCGCGCCATCGAGGTGCATTTCGCCCGCAGGCTGGCGGCAGGGGACAAAGGGGCGGGCGGCTAAATATATCGGTACTCCTGCGCAGGCAGGAGTCCCGTCCAGACGCTTGAACCGGGTTCTCACGAGCCACTCGTCTCGTTCGAATGCCTGCGCAGGAACACACGCCGTTTTGATCGAAGGGCAGCGCAGGGCTTCTGCCCATGCCCTGCCATTCACGCTGGCGCTTCCCGCATTTTGACCTTACAGCCTCGACCATCATGGAAGAGGCACGCCCCGAAAACGCCGCATCGTCCTTCGTTCAGCGCCTGCGCCAGGGCGCGATCGGCTTTCGCGAACGCTTCCGGCCTCATTGGGACAAGCGCTGGTTCCGCTGGATCGCGACGGGCCTGGGCGGCCTCATCCTGGCCTATGCGCTGTTCTGGCTGATCTTCGCGCGCGGCCTGCCTGATGCTGCGACGCTGCTCAACTATGAGCCGCCGCTGCCGACCATCGTGCGCGACACCAACGGCCAGCCGGTCCACAGCTACGCCCGCGAACGGCGCGTGCAGCTCCAGTACAGCGACTATCCGCCGCTCCTCATCCGCGCCTATCTGTCGGCGGAGGACAAGACCTTCTTCGAACATCATGGCGTCGACATTCCCGGCTTCATCGGCGCGGTGTTCGACTATGCGACCAAGATCGGGTCGGGCCAGCGCGCCCGCGGCGGCTCCACCATCACGCAGCAGGTGGCCAAGAACCTGCTGATCGGCGACGAATATTCCCCGACCCGCAAGGTGAAGGAGATGATCCTCGCCTATCGCATGGAAGGGGTGCTGACCAAGCAGCAGATCCTCGAACTCTACCTCAACCAGATATTCCTGGGCCGCAACGCCTATGGCGTGCAGGCGGCGGCGCGCGCCTATTTCGACAAGGACGTGGCCGACCTCAAGCTGCATGAAATGGCCTATCTGGCGATCCTGCCCAAGGGTCCGGCCAATTACCGCCCGGAAAGCCCCACCGGCCATGAACGCGCCCTGGAACGCCGCAACTGGGCGCTGGGGGAAATGTACAAAAATGGCTGGATCACGGAGGCGCAGCGCAATGAGGGGCAGGCCCAGCCGCTCGGCACCGTGGCCGCGCACGGCTCCAGCTTCGACGCCCGCGCCGGCGGCTATTATATGGAGGAGGTGCGCCGCCGCCTGATCCAGCTTTTCGGGGAAAAGGCGGAGGATGGCCCGAACAGCGTCTATGCCGGCGGCCTCTGGGTGCGCAGCCCCTATGATCCGAAGATGCAGGATCTGACGACGACGGCGCTGCGCAACGGGCTGCTGCGCTTCGACGCGGGCAAGGGGTGGTCCGGCCCTGTCGCCAGGATCGACATGGATCGCGGCTGGCATCGCGAACTGGCGGCAAGCTATATCGACGTCGACTATGCCGGATGGCGCGTCGCGGTGATCGTCAGCCGGGATTCCTCGGCGGCGCAGATCGGCTTTTCCGACGGATCGACCGGCACCCTGCCCGCCGACGCCGCGCAACTGCCCTATCGCAGGACCGGCGGCCCGGCCTTCGCCGCGATGAAGCCCGGCGACCTGATCGTGGTGGCGCGCAACGGATCGAGCTGGGCGCTGCGCAACGTGCCCGAAGTGTCCGGCGGCATGGTGGTGGAGGAAACCCATTCGGGCCGCGTCCGCGCCATGCAGGGCGGCTTCGACAACCGCCTGTCCTCCTACAACCGCGCCACCCAGGCGATGCGCCAGCCCGGCTCGACCATCAAGCCCTTCGTCTATGCCGCCGCGCTGGACAATGGCATGACCCCGGCCTCGATCATCGTCGACGGGCCGCTGTGCGTCTATCAGGGCGCGGGCCTGGGCCAGAAATGCTTTCGCAACTTCACCGGCGGCAGCGCCGGGCCGCAGACGATGCGCTGGGGCGTCGAACAGTCCCGCAACCTGATGACCGTGCGCGCCGCCAGCCAGACCGGCATGGACCGCGTCGTGCGCACGATCAAGGCGATGGGCATCGGCGATTACCAGCCCTATCTCTCCTTCGCCTTGGGCGCGGGCGAAACCACGGTGGAGCGGATGGTGAATGCCTATGCCATGCTCGCCAATCAGGGGCGGCAATTGACGCCCAAGCTGATGGATTATGTGCAGGACCGGCGCGGCAAGGTGATCTGGCCACTGCGCTGGCGCGCCTGCGACGGCTGCAACATGGCCAATTGGGACGGCAAGCCCATGCCCCGCTTCGGCTTCGAGGGGCGGCAGGTGATGAACCCGATGACCGCCTATCAGGTCGTCCACATCGCCGAAGGCGTGATCCAGCGCGGCACCGCGACGGTGCTGGCGGACCTCAAGCGCCCTCTGTTCGGAAAGACCGGCACCACGAACGGCCCGACCAATGTCTGGTTCGTCGGCGGATCGCCCGACATCGTCGCGGGCGTCTATATCGGCTACGACCAGCCGCGCAGCCTGGGCGGCTGGGCGCAGGGCGGCCGCGTCGCCGCGCCGATCTGGAAGGCGGCGATGGCGCCGGTGCTGGAAACCATGCCCAAAACGCCCTTCATCGCGCCCGCGGGCATCCGCATGGTCACCATCGACCGCCGTTCGGGCAAGCGCGTCTACGGCGTCTGGCCGACCGACGAACCCAAGCCCGCCGTGATCTGGGAAGCGTTCAAGCCCGAATCCGAACCCCGCCGCTCGATCCGCAAGGAAGAGGTCGCCGCGCAGGACAAGGCCGCCGCCCGCATCGAAGCGACCGTCCAGCGCCGCCAACGCACCGACAGCGACTTCCTGCAAGACCAGGGTGGGATCTACTGACCTGCGGTTGGGGGTGGCTTCCCGCCATTCCCTACTTCGTCACCCCGGGCTTGACCCGGGGTCCCGCTGCCTTTTCAGGCGGGTACTCAGAAAGAAAGCGGGACCCCGGATCAAGTCCGGGGTGACGGGAAACTGATGTCCGCAACTGGCCAATTGCGGCTATCAGGCGCGCCGTGTTCCTGCGAAGGCAGGACGCAGTCCGGCTCTCTGGGGGGTATCGGACCTTCCGAACTGGGCTCCTGCCTCCGCAGGAGCACGCTGTGCTTCAAGGAAATGGGCCTGTCCGCTCCCCGCCCCTGTCGCTTGGTCAGGCAAATCCGGAATTTGCCCTTCTCCTCTGGCGAAGGCGGCCTGATGGCGCATCCATTCGCACTCGGCGTGGCGGGGTGGACGGGCGGTGCCTGTTCGTGGAGGAAGAAGGCGACGGCGGTTCGATCAGATTTGCTGACATGGCTCTTGGTTCCTGTCGCCGCCTGATTAAGGGTCGGCCGAAACAGGCGCCGGCAGCTTTTCCCTCTGGCTCTGATCGTCTTTGCCGATCAGGATGGCGGCAAAGGAGAGTCCAGGATGAGCGGAAAGATCAGGGTCGGCATCGGCGGTTGGGTCTTCGAACCGTGGCGCGGCACCTTCTATCCCGAAGGACTGCGGCAGAAGGACGAGCTGGCCTATGTGGGACAGCATCTGACCGCGACGGAGATCAACGCCACCTATTACAGCACGCAAAAGCCGACGACCTTCGCGGGCTGGGCGAAGGCCGTTCCGGAGGGCTTCCAGTTCGCCGTCAAGGCCTCGCGCTTCTGCACCAATCGGCGCGTGCTGGCGGAAGCTGGCGAGTCCATCGCCAAATTCGTCAACCAGGGGTTGATCGAACTGGGCGACCGGCTGGGACCGATCCTGTGGCAGTTCATGCCGACCAAGACATTCGATGCGGAGGATTTCGGGGCTTTCCTGCAACTGCTGCCGGCCAGCGTCGACGGCGTGCCGCTCCGCCATGCGCTGGAGGTGCGGCATGACAGCTTCGATGATCCGGCCTTTTTCGACCTCGCCCAAAAGGCCGGAGCGGCCGTTGTGCATGCCGACCATCCGGAATATCCCGCGCTCCACGGTCATGATGTCGGCTTTTCCTACGCCCGGCTGATGCGCACGCGAGAGGAGGAGCCGACCGGCTACTCGGCGGAGGAGATCCAGGGCTGGGCGGACAAGGCGCGCGAGCGGGCGGCCAGGGGCGACGTCTACGCTTTTTTCATCAGCGGCGCGAAGGTCCGGGCGCCCGCCGCGGCGCAGGCCATGATTGTGGCTTTGCGGTAACATCGACTGTTGCATTTGCTGCAACTGCGGAACCGTCCTTTGCGATTGTTACAATGGCATGTCGGGCGCATAGGCCCGCTCGCCCTTGGTGGCGATAAAGAACAATGATTGCAGGACGAATGATATGCGACACACGGTTCAGGGCGTTGCCCTTATGGTTGCGGTCGGCGCGCAGATGCTGACCTTCTATTCGGTGCTGTTTGCCTGAGCGCAACATGGCCCGATCCAAAAAGTCCGTCATGGACATAGAAAGAGCCGCCCTGGATATTGCCACGGGCGGCTCTTTCATTATCGCGGGACTGGATCAACCTTCCGCCAGCCAGCCCGCCAGCAGATAGGCGACGACGCCGACCGGACCCAGGGCGCACAGCGTCAGCAGTACGAGCGCAATCCGGATCAGCGTGACATCCAGGCCAATGCGGTTGGAAAGCCCGGCGCACACGCCCATGATCTTTCCATTGCGGCGGTCGAGGGTGAAGCTGTTGTTCATGAATCTGGCCTTCCTGAAGATGCGACGGGATCAGGCGATCGGCGCGACCGGAACGGCGGCGCCGATGAAGATCGCGGAAACCAGCAGGGCGCCGGTAAGGGCGAAGGCGGCGTTTTGCAGCTTGGCGAACATGATATACTCCCTGATATGTGCCTGGCCGGACCGTCCGGCCGTGATGCCGGGAAGATTGCAGGAGCCGTGCCAATTTCGATTTCAACCGGAATTTCAGGGGATTTTGCGAACTGGCCGCCATTTATTGGTGGGAAAATTTCCGTTAATTGGGTAAATTTCCTGCAAGTCGGGAATATTTGCAGCGTGTTTGTCTGAACGAGCCGCTCCTCTTCGTCTATGGCACGCTCCGGCCCGGCTGCGACGATCCGATGGCGCGCTGGTTGCGCGATGCGGCGCGCCATGTCGGCCCGGCTGTGGCGCAAGGCGGGCTCTATCGCGTGGCTGCCTATCCGGGCTTCGTGCCAGGCGAAGCCGGCGACGTGGCGGGCGACCTGTTCGCGCTGGCCGATCCGGGGGCGGTTCTCGCCGCGCTCGACGACTATGAGGAATGCGCCGCCCATTTCGCCCGGCCGCATGAATATCGCCGCGAACGGCTGACCGTCCGCGGCGAAAATGGGCCGGTGGAGGCGTGGACATACATCTACAATCGCGACGTCGCCGGGCTGGAGCGGATAGAGAGCGGGGATTTCCTGAGCTGAAAATGGCTTGCGCCGGGCGTGGGCGCGGCTGGGGCACGCTGCTTTGCATCGGATGCACGTCGCGCAGGCCGCGTTTCTGTCGCGCGCCCTTTATGCGCAAAACCAGTTCCAACCTTCGTGCGCGGTTAGGGCATTTTCGAGTTGACCGTTCACGGTCAACGGCTCGGAAAATGCGACATCAAAGGACAAGAGCGTTTTCGCTCATTGTGAAAAGGCTCTAGGTTCTTCCGCCATGGCTTGAGGAGAGACGCGCATGACCGACCAACAGGATCAGCCCGAACGTTTGCCCGAAGACAGCAACTGGATCGGTTCGACCGGCCTCGACCGGCGCAAGCTGCTGGTGGGCGGGGCGTTCGCCGCCGGTTTCGCCGCCGCGTGCCGCCCCGTGTCCAGCAGCGCGGTCCAGACCTCCGGCGAGGGGCTGAAGGAGGAAGCGGTGTCGATCGAAGCGAGCGACGGCTTCGCCATGCCCGCCTTCGTCGCCCGGCCCGCCGCCGCCAAGGCCGCGCCGATCATCGTCGTCGTGCATGAGATATTCGGCGTGCATGAATGGATACGCGACCTGTGCCGCCGCTTCGCCAAGGCGGGCTATCATGCCATCGCGCCCGACCTGTTCGCCCGCCATGGCGACGCGACCAAGGTCGCCGATTTCAAGCAACTGGTCGGCACCATCGTGTCCAAGGCGTCCGACGAGCAGGTGTTGAAGGACATCGACGCCACCTATGCCTGGGCCGGCAGCCATGGCGGCGACGGCAGGCGGCGCGGCATCACCGGCTTTTGCTGGGGCGGGCGAGTGGTGTGGCTCTACGCCGCCCACAGCGCGGAACTGGACGCGGGCGTCGCCTTCTACGGCCGGCTGATCAGCGACAAGACCGAATTGCAGCCGCTCAGCGTCATCGAGCAGGTGAGCGCGCTCAAGGCGCCGGTGCTCGGCCAATATGGCGCGTTGGACAAGGGCATCCCGCTGTCCGATGTCGAGAAGATGCAGGCCGCGCTGAAGATCGCGGGAAAGTCGCCGCCGGATGCGATCACCGTCTATCCCGGCGCCGACCACGGCTTCATGGCCGACTATCGCCCCAGCTACAACGAAGCCGCCGCCAAGGCCGCGTGGGACGCGACGCTCGGCTGGTTCGGCAAATATGTGAAGGGATAAGGATCGTTCGGCCGGGGCCGGCCTGAACCGATGCCTTATTTCTGCTTCATCGCCTCCACGGCGGCCAGCGTGCTCTTCACATGGCCGGCATAGTTCATCTCGCTATGGACGAAGGCGATGCGGCCGCTGGGCGCGATGACATAGGAGGTGCGGTCGGTCATGCCCGGCCGCATCTTCAGCGCCACGTCATAGCCCGACACGATGTTGGGACCAGCCGACGCCACGGCGAACTTGCCCGCGCATTCCTTGGTGGAGAAGGCGACCAGATCGTCCACCGGATCCGCCGACATGCCGATCACAGTCGCGCCGGCCTTCCTGAAATCCTCGATATGCTCCGCGAATTCCCGCGCTTCGGCGGAGCAGCCCGGCGTGAACGCCTTGGGGAAGAAATAAAGCACCACCGGCCCGCGCTTCAACTGGTGCGACAGGGTCAGGGTGAAGGTCTTGCCCGCCAGCGCGCCGCGGGTGGTGAAGTCGGGCGCCTTGGCCCCGATGGCCAGCGCCGCCATGGCGCCCTGCGAGCCGACGGCGGCAGCGGCAAGGGCGAGAGCGATGTTCAGGCTTCTCATCATCGGCTTCCTCTTCTTTCAGGCGGTGGGGCGGGGGACATGCGATAGTCCATCCCTTCGGCCATGGTGATGACTGCAACGTTCGCCGCGCGCAAGTCCGCCATTGGACCGGCCGGATAGCGGGACAAGAAAAGTCCGCCCATTTCCGGCGCGCCATGGCATAACCCCCTTGGTCGAGAAGGAGTGCGGCAGGGATGAAGCAGGAACGCGGGCAGGCCGGAACCCATTGGCGCAAGGCCGGTTTCCTTTCCATGCGCGCGATGATCCTCCTGCCGTTGCTCGCCCTTGCGGCGTGCGGCGACAAGCCGGGCGAACAACCCGGCATCGCCACCAATATCGTCGATGAGGCGATGAACGAGGTCCAGCAGGTGCCGGAGGGCGCGAACGGCATGCAGACCGCGGAGCCCGCGCCGGAAATGCCATCCTCCCCAGCGCCGGTCGGGTCGACCATCCCCGCCAGCGTGCAGGGGCGATGGGCGGGCCTGGACGAAAGCTGCGCCGACCGCGCGACCGAACTGGAACTGACGATCACGCCCACCAGCGTGGTCTTCCTGGAGAGCGAGGGGAAGGCGACCGGCGTGTCCCATGGCCCGGACGGCCGCATTCGCATCGACGCGGCCTTCACCGGCGAAGGGCAGAGCTGGAACCGGAAGCTGGAATTGCGTCCCTCGGCCAGCGGGCGGGAATTGACGGTGATCGACGACGGCCGGGCGGTGACGCGGAAACGGTGCAGTTAGGCGGCGCGGTCGAGTTCAGGGCTGGCCGGGTGTGATTTGGGTGGAAAGCGGACGTTCCCCTATTCGTCACCCTCCCCCTATTCGTCACCCCGGACTTGATCCGGGGTCCCGCTGCCTTGGACGAGGCGGACGCTCAGACAAGAAAGCGGGACCCCGGATCAAGTCCGGGGTGACGGTAAATGATGTCCGCTCATGGCCAATTCCAGCCAATCCTTCTCCACGGGCCGCGCAAGGATTGAATCTTCCCAAATCCGCCGCCCTCGGATAGGGGCAGGCACTTGATGCGTTTGCCCGTCTGAAGGCCAGGCGCCCCGACATTCTGGAGACCACCCATGCGCGCCGAAGCGCAGCAATATATCGACCGCATCGACGCCGCGCTGGACCTGCTGCGGCGCTTCCTCGACTGGGACCGCGCCCTTCGCCGCCTCGACGAGCTGAACGCCCGCGTCGAAGACCCGACGCTCTGGGACAATCAACGCCAAGCGCAGGAGGTGATGCGCGAACGCACCCGGCTGGACGCAGCCATCGGCGCGACCCGCGCCATCGACAGCGAGAAGACCGACACCGCCGAACTCATCGAAATGGCCGAAGCCGAAGGCGACGAGGACATGGTGAACGAAGCCATCGCCTCGCTGAAGGCGCTGGCCGACCGCGCCGATGAGGACAAGATCAAGGCGCTGCTGGCGGGCGAGGCCGACGCCAGCGACACCTATCTGGAAATCCATGCGGGCGCGGGCGGCACGGAAAGCCAGGACTGGGCGGAAATGCTCAGCCGCATGTACCGCCGCTGGGCGGAACGGCGCGGCTACAAGGTGGAGCTGGTCGACTATCAGGCGGGCGACCAGGCGGGCATCAAGTCCGCCACCTTCCTGTTCAAGGGCGAGAACGCCTATGGCTATGCCAAGACCGAAAGCGGCGTTCACCGCCTGGTCCGCATCAGCCCCTATGACAGTTCGGCGCGCCGCCACACCAGCTTCTCGTCGGTCTGGGTCTATCCGGTGATCGACGACAATATCGAGATAGAGGTCAATGAAAGCGACCTCAAGATCGACACCTACCGCGCTTCGGGCGCAGGCGGCCAGCACGTCAACACGACGGACTCCGCCGTCCGCATCACCCACGTTCCGTCGGGCATCATCGTCGCGTCCCAGAACGACCGATCGCAGCACAAGAACCGCGCCACCGCGATGAACATGCTGAAGGCGCGCCTCTACGAAGCGGAACTGCGCCGCCGGGAGGAAGCCGCCTCGGGCGAATATCAGGCCAAGACGGAGATCGGCTGGGGCCACCAGATCCGCTCCTATGTCCTTCAGCCCTATCAGTTGGTGAAGGATCTGCGCACCGGCGTCACCTCCACCTCGCCCGACGACGTGCTGGACGGCGCGCTCGACCCCTTCATGGCCGCCGCCTTGTCGCAGAAGGTGACGGGCGAGAAGGTCGATGTGGAGGATGTCGACTGATGAAGGGTCCGATGCTGGCGGCCGGAACACTGCCAGCATGCTTGCTCCTGCTGGCGGGCTGCGGCCCGTTGTCGCCGGACAGCAATGGCGACCGCCCGGCAGGCGCCCGCGCCTTCCCCCGCGCCGACCGCCCGGTGGCGCCCATCGTCTCCACCCGCTGGTCCAGCGAGGAAGCCCGCGACCGGGTGAACGAGGCCGAGGACATCATGGACCGCGCCGGCATCCGCCCCGGCATGACCGTGGCGGACATCGGCGCGGGCGAGGGCTATTATACCGTCCGCCTCGCGAAAAGGGTGGGGAGCAATGGCCGCGTGCTGGCGGAGGACATCATGCCCGAAGTGATCGAGGCGCTGTCCCGCCGCATCACCCGGGAGGACTGGCGCAATGTCAGCGTCCGCCTCGGCGCGCCGGAGGATCCGAAGCTGCCGGAAAACAGCTTCGACCGCATCCTCATGGTCCACATGTACCATGAAATCGCGGAGCTATACGCCTTTCTCTGGCATGTGAGTCCCGCGCTCAAGCCGGATGGCGAGTTGATCGTGGTCGACGCCGACCGCCCGACCGACCAGCATGGCACGCCGCCGCGCCTGCTGGCCTGCGAACTGGCGGCCATGGGCTTCCGGCTGGAGGAACTGATCCCCAAGCCGACGGCCGGCGGCTATTTCGCCCGGTTCAAGCGCATCGCCGCCCGCCCCGAACCCGCCTCCATCGTGCCTTGCGCCCTGCGGTCCTGAACCCTTGCCGCCCTGAAATGCTTTCCTTCGCCCGTAATATGATTAAGGGGCGACCAACATGATTCTCATACCGGGGGGAGAGGCCGGGATATGACTGATCTGACTGGCGCCGGGGAAAGGCGGCTCGAACCGCGCCGCAAGATGTTCGGGCCGGTGGCGCTGCGTTTCGGCGGCATGGCGGCCAGGGCCCATTTTCTGGACCTGTCCTGCTGGGGCGCGCTGGCCTATTGCGAAACGCCGCCGGGGCAGGGCGCCTATCTCGTCGTCGAAGCGCTGGGCGTGCAGGCCAGCGCCCGCGTCATCTGGGCAAACGGCAAGCGTTTCGGCATCCAGTTCAGCCAGCCCCTGACCCAGGAGGCGATGGACGCGTGGATAGAAGGCGCCTGAACTTCCGGTTCCGTCAGCCCTTCCGCCGCCACCTCCGAAAGAAGGACATGCCCAGCAATCCGCCGCCGACCAGCGCCGCGATAGCCCCTCCGGCGCTTGCCAGCGCCCAGGCGCCGGCCGCCAGCAGGCCTGTCAGGAAATCGACGATGATCAGCGTCAGATGGATCATCGGCGTAGGAAGGCGTCAATCCTGCCCAAGTTCCTTCGCTTCCTGATATTTGAGTTCCAGAAAGCGGTTCTGCACCGCCAGCTTGTCGAGGTCGCCGCTCGCCAGATTTTCGCTCATCCGCGCGATTTCGGCGTCGATCACGCCCAGCCCGTCGATCAACTGCCGTTCGGGAACGCGCCCATTGCGCTCCTCCCGCCGAAGCGGCTCGGGAATGGATCGGTAGCCGGTGACGAGTTCGGGCAGGTGATCGGCCAGCAATTTGCGGATTTCCTGCGCCGCCGGGTCCTGCTCGCCCAGCCGTTCGAGTTGCGGCGCCAGAGCTTCCAGCTTGACGCCGATGCTGTCGACCAGCGTGACGGCGGGCGCGGGCAGCGCCTTGCGCTGGTTTTCCAGCCAGATTTCGGTTTGCAGGGGCAGGGCGGTGAGCGCGGTGTCCGCCAGCGCCTCCGTCCGCACCCTTTTCTCGCCGGGCAGCATGGCGACCAGCAGCACGGCCGCCAGCATGACCCCGAGCGCGATCATCACCCCGGTCGTGCCCAGCGGGGTCACGAAACCCGCCACCGCGCTGGCGACCAGGACCGCAACCACCGCCCAGAAGGCATGTTTGACCTTCCGCATCAGCGCCGCGTTGCGCCGCTGCCGGGCGCGCGCCGACAGGCTCTGCCCGCGCTCGCTGTGGCGGCGGAGGACGGCCTCCGCATCGGCCAGCACGCGGTCGGAACGGCCCATTCCCTTACGCCTCGATGGAACTCAGCAGCGGATTGTCGGCCCGCGCCTGGCTCGCCGCCTGCGCCTGTCCTTCGGCGCGGGCGATATAGCCCTTGGACTTTTCCACCTCGTTCGACAGCGTGTTCACCGTCGTCTTCATATTCTCCAGCGCCTTCAGCTTGAACGCATCGATATTGTCCATCGTGTCGTAGATATTCTGGAAGGCGCGTTGCAGCGTCTCGATGGGAATGGTGCTGGACGCGGCCTGCTCGTGGATCTGCGCCGTCTGGTTCTTCAGCATCTCGCCGGTCGAATCGATCATGTTCGCGGTCGTCGTGTTGAGCGCGGTGATCTGCTCCAGCACCAGGCGTTGCCCGACCAGCGCCTGCGCCACGGTCACGGCGGTGCGCAGCGCGGCGACGGTCGTGGTGCTCGCGCGGTCCACGCCCTTCACCAGCTCCACATTGTTCTTCTTGACCAGGTCCAGCGCCAGATAGCCCTGCACCGTCACCGCCATCTGCGTCAGCAGGTCCTGCGTGCGCTGGCGGATGTAGAAGAGGGCGCTCTCCCGGATCGCCTTGGCCTTGGCCGGATCGGTCGAATCCAGTTCCAGCGCCTTCGCCTCCAGCCGGGCGTCCAGCGTCTTGGAGATGTGGATCATCTGCTCCAGGCGGCCCATCGTGGCCCACATATTCTGCCGCTCGACATCGATGGCGGCATTGTCCTTGATCAGCACGTCCTTGCCGCTGGCGAGGGAGCCCAGGATCGAATTGATATGGCTCTGCGCGCTCTTGTAGCTGTCGAAATAATCGCGCATCCGATTGCCGAAGGGGATCAGGCCGAACAGCTTTTTCGGCGCGGTAAGGCTGCCGCGCTTGCCCGGATCGAGATCCTCGATGGTGCGGCGCAGTTCCGCCAGGTCGACCCCGACCTTGTTGTCGCTGTCCATCGCCCGCACCGGCCGGTCGAGGAAGCGGTTGCTGTGCCCGGCCGCCTCCGCGATTTCCTTGCGCCCCATATTCGTAAGCTGGTCGACCCGCTGGCCGAATTCGGGCGAATTGGCGTCCTGCGCCACCAGATCGTCGATGAAGGCATCGACCTTCTCGTCCAGCTTCGAGCGTTTCTCCTCGTCCAGCGGCACCAGCCCTGCCGCCTTTTCAGGCGCGACCGGCGGCACCGGATCGGGCGGGGTCAGGTTCAGCGTGTCAGCGGCGGCGGTCGGCGCGGTCGAAGCCATGTCATCTCCCAGGGGCGAGGGGGGGTCGAACTGTTATATGCGTATAGAACAGTTGGCCCGCAAGTCCATGATGCGAGCTTTAAACCCTCACCCCTTGCCATTGCAATCGCCCGGCGCCCGGTTAGCATGGCGCAAGGCACGAAGGAGGGCGCATTGAACGACGGACCGGACGAACAGAGGATCGCAGCCGTGGCGGCCGATCCGCGCTATGCCCGGCTGGTGGCGCGGCGGGCGCGGCTCGGCTGGCTGCTGTCCGCCGTCATCTTCTTCGCTTTCGTCGGCTATCTGCTGCTGGTCGCTTTCGACAAGGCGCTGCTGGGCATGCCGATCGGCCAGGGCGTGACCTCGATCGGCATTCCGCTTGGCCTTGGCCTCATCCTGCTCGCCATCGCGCTGACCGGCGCTTATGTGGCCCATGCCAACCGCCATCATGACGCCCAGATGGCCGCGCTCCTGATCGACCACGGCTTCCAGGACCGCGCCGCATGACGGCGTGGCTTGCCGCGCTCGCCGCCGCTTCCATCGCCCTTCTCCCGCTCCCCGCGCTCGCGGCGGCGCTGGAGGGGGAGGCGCAGCGCCAGCCCGTCAACTGGGTCGCGATCCTGATGTTCGTCGCCTTTGTCGGGCTGACGCTCTGGATCACCAAGGCGGCTGCGGCGCGCACCCGCACCGCGTCCGACTTCTACACGGCGGGCGGCGGGATCAGCGGTTTCCAGAACGGCCTCGCCATGGCGGGCGACTATATGTCGGCCGCTTCCTTCCTCGGCATCTCGGCGCAGATCTTCAACGACGGCTATGATGGCCTCATCTACTCCACCGGCTTTCTGGTGGGCTGGCCGATCCTGCTGTTCCTGATGGCGGAACGGCTGCGCAACCTCGGCCGCTTCACCTTCGCCGACGTCGCCTCCTACCGCTTCGCCCAGCCGCCGGTGCGCAGCTTCGCGGCGGTCAGCACCTTGCTGGTCGTCAGCTTCTACCTGATCGCGCAGATGGTCGGGGCGGGGCAGCTCATCAAGCTGCTGTTCGGCCTGCCCTATGCCGTGGCGGTGGTGATCGTCGGCGCGCTGATGATGCTTTATGTGCTGTTCGGCGGCATGCGCGCCACCACCTGGGTGCAGATCATCAAGGCGGTGCTGCTGCTGGGCGGCGCCAGCTTCATGGCGCTGATGGTGCTGGCGCATATGGGCTTCTCGCTCGAGACGCTTTTCGCCCGCGCGGTGGAGGTGAAGACGCAGGCTGCCCTTGCCGATGGCGCGACAGCGGCCGAAGCGGCCGAACGGGGCCGGTCCATCATGGCGCCGGGCAATTTCATCAAGGACCCCGTGTCCGCCATTTCCTTTGGCCTCGCGCTGATGCTCGGCACTGCGGGCCTGCCGCACATATTGATGCGCTTCTTCACCGTTCCCGATGCAAAGGAGGCGCGCAAGTCGGTGCTGTGGGCGACCGGCTGGATCGGCTATTTCTATATTCTCACCTTCATCATCGGCTTCGGCGCCATCGTGCTGGTGGGGACGGAGGGCAGCTATCTGGACGGGCAGGGCGCGTTGCGGGGCGGCGGGAACATGGCGGCGATCCATCTGGCCCATGCGATTGGCGGCAACGCCTTTCTGGGCTTCATTTCGGCGGTGGCCTTCGCGACCATCCTCGCCGTGGTGGCGGGGCTGACGCTCTCTGCGGCGTCGGCGGTCAGCCACGATCTCTACGCCACGGTCTTCAAGCATGGCCAGGCGAGTTCGGCGGACGAACTGCGCGTGTCGCGGCTGACCACGCTGGCGCTGGGCGCGCTGGCGGTGCTGCTGGGGCTGCTGTTCGAAAAGCAGAATGTCGCCTTCATGGTCAGCCTGGCCTTCGCGCTGGCCGCGTCGGGCAATTTCCCGGTGCTGATCCTCTCGCTGCTCTGGAGCGGATGCACCACGCGGGGCGCGGCCTGGGGCGGGACCATCGGCCTGCTGACCGCCTTCGTGCTGACGCTGCTGTCGCCCGCCGTGTGGACGACCACCTTCAACCTCGGCCCCGCGCCCTTCCCCTACAGTTCCGCGGCGATCTTCTCCGTCCCGGCGGGCTTCCTCTCGATCTGGCTGATCTCTTTGCTCGACCGCTCGCCCCGCGCGGCGGTGGACAAGGCGGGCTATCCGGCGCAGCGGGTGCGGGCGGAAACCGGGATCGGCGCCTTCGCGGCATCCGACCACTGAGCCTTTCTCCAGCCGACGCGCCGCCCTTGCCGCAGCGCGTCATTTCCTGTAGGGGCGCGCCCGATAGTCCTGAGCAGGCGCGGTGCCCGCCGGGAAACCTTAAATCCCGAAGGCAGTTGCATGTCCCTGCGTAATATCGCGATCATCGCGCACGTCGACCATGGCAAGACCACGCTCGTCGACCAGCTTTTCCGCCAGTCCGGCACCTTCCGCGACAACCAGCGAGTCGAGGAACGGGCGATGGACTCCAACGACCTGGAAAAGGAACGCGGCATCACCATCCTGGCGAAGCCCACCTCGGTCGAATGGAACGGCACGCGCATCAACATCGTCGACACGCCCGGCCACGCCGACTTCGGCGGCGAGGTGGAGCGGATCCTGTCCATGGTCGACGGCGTGATCCTGCTGGTCGATTCGTCGGAAGGCGCGATGCCGCAGACCAAGTTCGTGACCGGCAAAGCGCTGGCCCTGGGTCTTCGCCCCATCGTCGTCGTCAACAAGATCGACCGCCCGGACGAGCGCATCCAGGAAGTGCTGGACGAGGTGTTCGACCTGTTCGTGACGCTGGACGCCACGGACGAGCAGCTCGACTTCCCGGTCCTCTATGCGTCGGGCCGCAACGGCTATGCCAATGAAGACCCGTCGCTGCGTTCGGGCACGCTGGAGCCGCTGTTCCAGAAGATCGTCGCCCATGTGCCGCCCCCGGCGCTGGACGTGGACGCGCCGTTCAGCTTCCTGGTGACGCTGCTCGACCGCGACAATTTCCTGGGCCGCATCCTCACCGGCCGCGTCAATTCCGGCACGCTCAAGGTCAACCAGCCGATCCACGCCATCGACGCCGACGGCAATGTGCTGGAAACCGGCCGCGCGTCGAAGATCCTGTCCTTCCGGGGGCTTGACCGGGTGCCGGTGGAAGAGGCGAAGGCGGGCGACATCATCAGCCTTGCCGGCCTGACCGTCGCGACCGTGGCCAACACCATCGCCGACCCGTCCGTCACCACCGCGATCCAGGCCCAGCCGATCGATCCGCCGACCCTGTCTATGCGCTTTGCCGTCAATGACTCGCCGATGGCGGGCCGCGAAGGCAGCAAGGTGACGAGCCGCATGATCCGCGACCGCCTGATGCGCGAAGCGGAATCCAACGTCGCGATCAAGGTGACGGAATCGGCCGACAAGGACAGTTTCGAAGTCGCCGGTCGCGGCGAACTGCAGCTTGGCGTGCTGATCGAGACGATGCGCCGCGAGGGCTTCGAACTCGGCATTTCCCGCCCCCGCGTGCTGTTCGGCGAGGATGAGAACGGCAACAGGACCGAGCCTTATGAAACCGTCGTCATCGACGTGGACGATGAATTTTCCAGCACGGTCGTCGACAAGATGAACCAGCGCAAGGCGGAAATGACCGACATGCGCCCGTCGGGCGGCGGCAAGACCCGCATCACCTTCTCCGCGCCCTCGCGCGGCCTGATCGGCTATCATGGCGAATTCCTGTCCGACACGCGCGGCACCGGCATCATGAACCGGCTGTTCGAGAAATATGGCCCGCACAAGGGCAATATCGAAGGGCGCAAGAACGGCGTGCTGATCTCCAACGGCGCGGGCGAGGCTGTCGCCTACGCCCTCGGCCCGCTGGAGGAACGCGGCGTGCTGATGGTCGGCGTGGGCGAGGCGCTCTACGAAGGCATGATCATCGGCCAGAACGCCAAGCCGGAAGACCTGGAGGTCAACCCGATGAAGTCCAAGGCGCTGACCAACTTCCGCGCCAGCGGCAAGGATGACAGCATCCGCCTGACCCCGCCCTGGAAGATGACGCTGGAACAGGCCATCGCCTATATCGACGACGATGAGATGGTCGAGGTGACGCCCAAGAACATCCGCCTGCGCAAGCGCTATCTCGATCCCAATGAACGCAAGCGCATGTCGCGGGCCAAGGCTGCCGCCTGATCGTTGGAGGTATGAAAAAGGGGCCGGGTCGCGAGACGCCGGCCCCTTTTCATGGGAGGCCGGCAACGATGCCAGCCATGCGATTCCTTGTTTTCCGCGATTTCTTGAACAGCGATTGGTTCCGATCGCTTGGAAATCGCTCTAAAAGGATCGCCCCCAGAATTTGGCGACCTTCGGATCGCTGGCGCAGGAGGTTCGCAGCGCCTGCCATTGCGCCTGATCCAGCGCCGGGCGATAGGCCGCGCCCGGCTTCACGGCAGCGGTAAAACGGCGGCGGCGTTCGGCGGAGAGAGGATGGGAGGAAAGCCAGCTCATCGCCCGCGCCTCCCGTCCTTCCTCCTTGCCGCCGATCCGTTCGAAGAAGGCGGCGGTCGCGGCAGGCGAAATCCCGGCGGCGCGCATCTGCTCGATGGCGACGCCGTCCGCAGCGGTTTCCGCGCCCCGGCCATAGCTCAGCGACAGCACGCCGTTCAGATAATTGCCCGCATTGCCCCCCGCGCCGCCCAGCACGACGCTGAGGCCTAGCTGGCGGATGAGGCCCGTCATCGTGTCGTGGTGGCGCACATGGCCCAGTTCATGGCCCAGCACGCCCGCGACTTCATCGGCGGACTTGGCCTGCTGGATCAGCCCGTCGAACAGGATGATACGCCCCCCTGGCAATGTCACCGCGTTCACCATCGGAATGTTGGCGAGCGCTATGTCGCGGGCCTCGCCGTCGGGGTCGACTTGCGCCGCCAGCCGCCTGAGCGCGGCGTCGCCCGCCGGCGTGCGGCAGAATCGGCCGCCGAAATCGCCCACCATGGCGTCGCCCATCCGGTTCTCCCAGCTTTGCGGGACGAGCGGGGCGACGACGGCGGGCGCTTCGAGCGCGCCCCAGACGATGAGCGCGGCGGCGATGGTGAATATCCCCGCCGCCGGCCACAGGCCGAAGCGGTCGATCCAGCGGCCATAGCGTTCGCCCTTCGGCAGATGGGCGGCGATGTCGGGAGGCGCTTCGCCGGAAAAGCCCAGGCGCCAGCCGGGCACCGCCTTATGCCCATAGGCCGAACGGTCGTCGTGCAGGCCGATGACGGTAAGGTCGCTCCAGTCGGCGGGCAGGCCCGTCCAGCCGCTTTCCGGCTCCTCCAGCACGAACCCGGCCCCGGCGGGACGAAGCAGGACGTTGCGCCGCACCGCCGTCACGCCGTCATAATGCCAGAGCCGGAAGTCCGACATGCCGTTCAGAAAGCGCCGACGTCCAGCGCGTCGAGCAGTCCCTCGCCATGGCGGCTGGTCTTCGTCTGCGATTGGGTGAGTTCATCGGTATAGATGGTGCCGGTCGCGCCCATATGGGTGACAAAGAATTTCCAGTGCCGATATTGCAGGAAGATCGCCCCGATGCCGATCGTGCAGACCACCAGCGCAACGTCGCCCAGGAACAGCAATATCCAGTCCTTGGTCCGGGCGTAGAAATGGAAGTCGAGGCCGGTGAGCGACAGTCCCTCCACCGCTTCCCGGAAGAAGCTGGCGTAGAAGGCGAGAGCGATGAGGCCGAGACCGAGATAGAAGACCAGCACGAATCCGATCACGCCCAGGATCGCGCCGGCCATTTGCGATCCGGCGCCTCCCTGCCCCGGAAAGCCCAGCATCGCCGCCATTGCCGCGCCGCCCACGAACAGCAGGATCGGCAGCAGGTAGAAGAGGAGGAAGCGCTTGAAGGTCGGGCCATGATCGCCCGCCGCTTCGAAGGCGTGCGGGCCGAAGCTCATCTTGTTCCAGCGCTCGTTCCACAGCGACATCATCGACCAGGGGATGAGCAGGCCGAGAGCCATGCTGCCCACGGCCGACTTCCACATATAGGAAATGCCGTAGCCGAAGCCCTGATCGTCGCTGCCGCCCCGGATGCCGTGCCACCATGTCCGGCTCAGGCGGTAGCGCAGCGCGCGGAAGCGGGCGAGGCCGACCATGTAGAAGATCGTCACGAACGCCGCCAGCGTCAGTATCGCGGCGATGCCCCCATGCCCCTGGAGGACGAGGGCCTGCGCGCCGAATTGCAGGAAGAGGAACGGCAGGCCGATCAGCGCCAGCACCATCAGGAAGCCCAGGAACAGCTCCTTGCCCGTTCCCGTCCATTCCAGCCTGTCGTCGATGAAGCGCGTGTTCGCCCAGAGATAGCGTCGCGTGCGCGTCGTCGCCCAGAAGCGGTATATGCCCAGCGTGACGATCGTCAGCAGCAGGTTGGTGAAGGCGATGGGCGCATAGTCGCGCCAATTGCCCTCGAAAGCGAAGCCGTCGCCGCCAATGCGTTCCTGATCCATGAATGCCCCCTTTGTCCCCGGCGGCAGAAGACTATGCCGGGGACCGTCGGTCAAGGGGTTTCGTGACCGTGCCGGACGCTATCCCGCTGAAATGGCGGGGATTGCTCTTTTTACGCTCGATCAGAAGCGGGCATATCGTTCATTGCCGACAAAGCCGAGCTTCGTCACGCCTGCCCGGCGGATGTCGGCCAGCACTTCATCCACCGTCACGTAACGCGCTCCGGCATCGGGCTGGAACTGGAGTTCCGGTTCAGCAGGCAGGCGCAGCGAGGCGGCGAGATATTGGCGGAGGGTCAGCCGGTCGACGGCCTCGCCGTTCCAGCGGACGGTGCCGTCGGCGTCGATGCCGACCCTGTTCTTGACGGCGTCGACCGGCGGCGGGGTCAGCTCCCTGGGGGTCTGCGGCAGGTCGACGCCGACGCTGTGCGTCTGGAGCGGGATCGTGATGATGAACATGATCAGCAGCACCAGCATCACGTCGATCAGCGGCGTGCTGTTCATGTCCGACATCGGCGTTTCCCCGTCGCCCGGCCGGGGTCTTGCGAAGCTCAAGGCCATATGCGTCCCTCCCATGGGAATAATGATATAACAGCACATACATCATGCGCTGACCGCGATGCGCTGGCAAGAGGGCTTCTATTGACAGGGCGGGCGGCCCATTTATGGGGAAGGCGCGGCTTTTTCCGGCTGCGCGATCCGCCATTTCAACAGAAAGATCCTCCGTGTCCGCCATGCTCAAGATCACCCTGCCCGACGGTTCCGTGCGTGAAGTCGCGCCCGGCACTACCCCGGCGGACATTGCGGCGGCGATCGGGCCGGGGCTGGCCAAGGCGGCCATCGCGGCGCGGGTCGATGGCGAGCTGCGCGACATCATGCGGCCGCTGGAGGCCGATGCGCAACTGGCGCTGGTGACGTCGCGGGATGAGGCGGACGCGCTGGAACTGGCGCGGCACGACTTCGCCCATGTGCTGGCCGAAGCGGTGCAGGCGCTGTTTCCGGGAACGCAGATCACCTTCGGCCCGGCGACGGACGACGGCTTCTATTATGACTTCGCGCCCCCCCTCGTCGAAGGAAAGCCGCGGCCCTTCACGGAGGAAGACCTGCCCGCCATCGAGGCGAAGATGCGGGAGATCATCGCCGCCGACAAGCCGCTGCGCCGCGAGGTGTGGAAGCGCGAGGACCTGATCGCTCGCTGGCGGGCCGGGGGCGAGACCTTCAAGGCCGAATGGGCTGCCGAACTGCCCGAGGGCGAGGAACTGACCGTCTATTGGTCGGGCGGCGACTGGCTCGACATGTGCCGGGGACCGCATCTGGCCTCGACGGGCAAGCTCGATCCGGCGGCGTTCAAGCTGACCCGCGTGTCGGGCGCCTATTGGCGCGGCGACCAGAAGAACGCGATGCTGAGCCGCATATACGGCACCGGCTGGCTCAACCGGAAGCAGCTCGACGCGCACCTCACGCGGCTGGAGGAAGCGGCCAGGCGCGACCATCGCAAGCTGGGCGCGGAGATGGACCTGTTCCACCTCCAGCAGGAGGCGCATGGATCGGTCTTCTGGCACCCCAAGGGCTATATCATCTGGCGGGCGCTGGAGGCCTATATGCGCCGCGCCATCGACGATGCGGGCTATCGCGAGGTGAAGACGCCGCAGGTCATGGACGCCCGCCAGTGGGAGCAGTCCGGCCACTGGGGCAAATATCGCGAAAATATGTTCGTCATCCCCGACGAGGTGCCCAATGTCGAGGATGAAGGGCCGCTGGTGTCGGACGATGCCGACTGGATGGCGCTCAAGCCCATGAACTGCCCGGCGCATGTCCTGATCTTCCGCCAGGGGATCAAGAGCTATCGCGACCTGCCGCTGCGCTTCTACGAAAATGGCTGCTGCCACCGCAACGAGCCGCATGGCGCGCTGCACGGGCTGATGCGCGTGCGCCAGTTCACGCAGGACGACGCGCATATCTTCTGCCGCGAAGACCAGATCGTGGAGGAAGTGCGGGCCTTCTGCGCGCTGGCGGACCGCATCTACAAGGATTTCGGCTTCACCTATTCGATCAAGCTGGCCCTGCGTCCCGAAAAGCGCTTCGGCAGCGATGCGATGTGGGATCAGGCGGAAAACGAACTGCGCGACGCGGTGGCGGCGGCGGGCCTCGACACGCCCGAATATGGCTGGGAGGAGCTGCCGGGCGAGGGCGCCTTCTATGCGCCGAAGCTGGAATGGCATCTGACCGATGCGATCGGGCGGACCTGGCAGGTAGGCACGATCCAGTCGGACCGGGTGCTGCCGGAGCGACTCGACGCGTCCTATGTCGGCGAGGATGGCGAGCGGCACCGGCCGGTGATGCTGCATCGGGCGATCTTCGGTTCCTACGAGCGGTTCATCGGCATCCTCATCGAACATTATGCGGGCCGTTTCCCGCTCTGGCTGGCGCCGGTGCAGGCGGTGGTGGCGACCATCGTGTCCGATGCGGACGGCTATGCAAGCGAGGTGGCGGAAAAGCTGCGCGCCGCGGGAATCCGGGCGGAAACCGACCTCCGCAACGAGAAGATCAACTACAAGGTGCGCGAACACAGCCTGGCCAAAGTGCCCAATCTGCTGGTCGTCGGCCGGCGGGAGGCGGACGAGGGCACGGTGGCCCTGCGCGAGCTTGGCAAGGAGGGGCAGAACGTCCTTTCTGTCGACGACGTCATCGCCCGTCTTGCAAAAGAGGCGCGGGCGCCCGATATGCGGTGAGGCAGCAATGCCACATGGGGCCGGTAAATCCGCGTTGCGGACTTGCCGCCCCTTTCGGCTTTGCGCTAAAGGGCCGCCAGAGTCGATCGATCAACTACCATAGGAGAAGCCACTATACGTCCCCCAATGATGCGCCGTCCCATGGCGCCGCCGCCGAAGTCCGGTCCCCGTTACAACGAGTTCATCAACGTGCCAAAGGTGCGCGTGATCGATGACGAAGGCGAAAATCTGGGCGTGATGTATACGCAGGAAGCGATAGAGCGCGCCTATGAGATCGGGCTGGACCTGGTCGAGGTGTCGCCCAACGCCGATCCGCCGGTGTGCAAGTTCCTGGACATCGGCAAGTACAAGTACGAGGCGCAGAAGAAGGCGAACCTCGCCCGCAAGACCCAGAGGACGCAGGAGATCAAGGAGATCAAGATGCGTCCGAACATCGACGATCACGACTATGATACGAAGATGAAGAAGGTCCATGATTTCATCGGCGAGGGCGACAAGGTGAAGATCACCCTGCGTTTCCGCGGCCGTGAATTGTCGCACCAGCAGCTTGGCATGCAACTGCTCCAGCGCGTGGCGGAGAATGTGGGCGAGATCGCGAAGGTCGAAGCCTATCCGCGCATGGAGGGCCGCCAGATGCTGATGGTGCTGGCGCCGAAATAAGGCCGCCGATTTTTAGACGAGCTTTGTCGATCGGTCCTGATCCTCCCCATCGAAAGATGGGGAGGGGGACCGGCCGAAGGCTGGCGGAAGGGAGCGCCGCAGGCCCTTGCGCGAACTGCAAGGCCGGGCCTCATCCGGCTAAGCCGCCGAGCATCGACGCGGATGTCGCGCCGCATTTCATCCTTCGTTCCCAAACGGGACTGTCGCCGACTCAGCCGTAAACCGGCGTGGAGGGCCGTTCCGCCCGCTGGATGCGGTCGCGGCCCGACTTCTTGGCGCGGTAGAGCGCCTCGTCGGCCTGGCCGATGGCCGCCATCACCGGCCCACCCCGCCATGCGCATAGCCCTGCGGAAAAGGTGATCGGCTGGTCGCTCACCATGCCGACAGGCTCCCGCCGCATCCGTTCCGCGATGCGCGCCAGCGACCAGCTCGCCTCATCCTCTATCGCGTCCTGATAGAAGATCGCGAATTCCTCGCCGCCCCAGCGGGCGATGATGTCGATGCGGCGGGTCTGCGACGACAGGCGAGAGGCGAAATCGGCCAGCACGCGGTCGCCCTCGTCATGGCCCAGCATATCGTTGACCTGCTTGAAATGGTCGAGATCGATGATCGCGATGCAGCCCCTGCGCCTGGCGAGCGGCAGCGCGTCGAGCTGCGCCAGGAAGCCGCGCCGGTTGGCGATGCCGGTCAGCGCATCCTCATTGGCGGCGATGTTCAGTTCGTCGATCCGCTCCCGCGTCGCGACGGCGGCTCCGCGCACCCCATGGAAAAGCCTGGAAATAATGTCCCCCACTTCCGGCAGGGTCGGCCCGCCGCGTTTGCGGGCGGACTGCTCGGCCGGGTCCAGCGCGTCCGCCAGCGCGTGGATCGGGTCCAGCAAGGCGCCGATGCCGATCAGCGCTCCGGCTGCGCCCGCCATGGTCGCCAGGGCGAGGACGATGAATTCCGCCCAGGCGATCCGCCCCGTCGCCGCGCCCCAGACGATATAGCCCAGCAGCGGCAGGTGGGTGGTCAGGAAGCAGAGGGTGAAGAGGCGAAACCGCAGCGAGCGGGGAAAGATGAAGGATGTCGCGAGGTAGAATTGCATCCCGTGGCCCTGTCATTGCAATCGGGGCAAAATTGGCACGGCGCGTAAAGAGGGGATGAAGGAAGAGGGTTAACGCCCGGCTCAAGGACGAACCGTGCCGTGCATGAGTCGAACGGTTGGAGCGTCATGCGGAAAAGCCGGTCCGGCAGCCTGTCGGAGGGCAGGATCGCTCTCCGCCGCAAGGGATGCTCTGAGGCTGCTTCAGCGGGACGCGCCCGGCACCCATTTCACATCGCCCGCGCCATTGCCGTTCAGGCGCCGGGCCAGCACGAACAGCAGGTCGGACAGGCGGTTGAGATAGGCCAGCGCGTGCGGATTGAGCGCGACCTCGGCCGCCGCCGCGGTGGCGGATCGTTCGGCGCGACGGGTGACGGCGCGGGCCAGGTGCACGGCCGCGGCCGCCGCCGACCCGCCGGGCAGGACGAAGCTGTCCAGCGGCGCCAGGTCCGCGTTCATGACATCGATCTGCCGCTCCAGCCGCTCGACCTGGAGGGCGACGATCCGCAGCGCCCAGGGTTCGTCCTCTCCGTCCGGGATGGGCGTGGCAAGGTCGGCGCCCAGGTCGAACAGGTCGTTCTGGACCGTCGTCAGCCAGCCCGCCTCCAGACTGTCGCCGATGGCGATGACGGCAAGCCCGATGGCGCTGTTCGCTTCGTCGACATCGCCCACCGCCTGCATGCGCGGGGCATGCTTGGGCAGGCGCGAGCCGTCGACCAGCCCGGTGGTTCCCCCGTCCCCGGTGCGGGTGTAGATCTTGTTCAGCTTCACCATGCCGGGCGGCGCATCAGCCATTGCCCTTCATCAGCAGCAACAGCGCGACGATGATCACCGCCACCGCCTGGAACAGGATGCGGTTCATCATCATCCTGTTCTGCTTCAGGCTGGACGGGCTGGGTCCGTCCTCGGGCGAGTTCAGCTGTTCCTTGGTCATCTGAAGAAAGGCGACGATCCCCCGGATCAATGCGAACAGGGTGGCGCCCATGGCCAGGATCAGGGCGATGACGAGCAGCGTGTTCATGCGCTGAATCTAGGCGCTGGCCAGCGAAATGCCAATCGGAAAGCGCGCATGGCGCAGATCGTCGGCCAGGCGCCGGGGGTCCACGCCCTCCGCCCGCAGATCGGCAAGCGCGATCGACCCGTCCCGCTTGGCCAGCCGCCTGCCGTCCGGCCCGGCCAGCAGCGGATGATGGACATAAAGGGGGGACGGCAGGCCAAGCAGCGCCTGGACCAGCCGGTGGATGTCGGTCGCGCTCCGCAGGTCGTCGCCGCGCAGCACATGGGTCACGCCCATCGCCGCATCGTCCAGCGTGCAGGAGAGATGATAGCTGGCGGGCGCGTCCTTGCGCGCCAGCACGACGTCGCCGGCGGCAAGCGGCTCGGCGCGGACGGGCGACGCCGCGTCGTCGGCGGGCGGGAAGGGCAGGGCGCGCCAATGCAGCGGCCCGGCCTGCGCGACCGCGCGCGCCATGTCGATCCGCCAGGCATGCGGCTCCCCCGCCGCGATCCGCCTTGCCCGCGCCGCTTCGTCCAGCCGCCGGCATGTGCCGGGATAGACCGGCCCCTCCGGCCCATGCGGGGCGGCGGCGCTGGCGGCGATGTCGGCGCGGGTGCAGAAACAGGGATAGAGCAGGCCCATCGCCTCCAGCCGCTCCAGCGCGGCCCGGTAGCGGTCCAGCCGCGCCGACTGGAAGACGATCTCCCCGTCCCAGGCGATGCCCAGCCAGCGCATGTCCTCGACGATGCCGTCGACATGCTCCGGCCGGCTGCGGGTGCCGTCTATGTCCTCGATCCGCAGGCGGAAGGAACCGCCCCGCGCATGGGCCAGGTCCATCGCCAGCAGCGCCGACCAGGCGTGCCCCACATGCAACCTACCCGTGGGGCTTGGGGCGAAGCGAGTCACCATATGCTGTGGCTGTGCCGATTGAGTCATACAGGCCCTTGACGGAGTGGGGGTGTTAATGCTGTCATGCCGGCGTCACGTTTCTGAACGATCAGGGCGGTGGCGAAAGGGGGTTGAAGGGTAATATATGTACCATCCCGACCTGATACGACATCCGGAAAACTGTCCGGCTTTGGTGCTGAATGCGGACTACACGCCTTTAAGCTATTATCCACTGAGCCTCTGGCCCTGGCAAACCGCCATCAAGGCGGTTTTTTTGGATCGGGTGGACATCGTCGCCAGCTATGAGCGGCAGGTGCACAGCCCCAGCCTTCGGATGCAGATCCCATCGGTGATCGCGCTGAAGCAATATGTGAAGCCGTCGGAACATCCCGCCTTCACCCGGTTCAACCTGTTCCTGCGCGACAAGTTCGCCTGCCAATATTGCGGCTCCCCGAACGACCTGACCTTCGACCATGTCATTCCGCGCCGCGCCGGCGGGCGGACGACCTGGGAAAATGTCGCGACGGCCTGCTCGCCCTGCAACCTCAAGAAGGGCGGCCGCACGCCGAAGGAGGCGCATATGCAATTGCACGTGACGCCGATCCGCCCGACGAGCTGGCAGTTGCAGGAACATGGCCGGGCCTTCCCGCCCAACTATCTGCACGAAAGCTGGCACGACTGGCTTTACTGGGACGTGGAACTGCTGGCTTGAAATCCTGGGCGGGGGGGGACCGCATGCTCCCGCCCGCGCGGGAACAGGCCGCGTCCCTCATTCCATTCCCGGCAGCCAGTCCAGGTCCATATCCTTGTGCCGGTTGGTGTAATGGCCGATCTCCTCCAGCCGCGCCATGTCGCGCAGGGTGATCCGCCCATTGGCCCGGCTGATCAGCCCTTCCTGCTCCATCTGCCGGATCATCCGGTTCACATGGACGGAGGTGAGGCCGATGGCGTCGCCGATCTCCTCCTGCGTCAGCTTGAGGTCGAAGCTGTCGGTGATGCTGTCGTCCGTCACCCGCAGGCGATCGAATATGTCCAGCAGGAAGGACGCCACCCGCGCCTTGGCCGAAGTCCGCCCCAATGAGGCGAGCCGGTCGGTCAGCGCGACGCGCTCCGCATTGGACAGCAGGAACAGCAGCGCCGCGACGCGGGGATATTCCTCCAGCAGGCGGCGCAGCGCATGCTTGTCGAACGGGCAGATGATCGCGTCCGACAGAGCCACCAGCGATTCCGGGGCCCGGCTGTAGATCGTGCTGGCCGATCCGATGAAATCGCCGGGAAAATAGACGCGCAGGATCTGCCTGCTGCCGTCGGGCAGGATGACGAAGCTCATCACCCGCCCTTCGCGCAGGACGAACAGTTCGGTCACCATCTCGTTGACGCGCTGGATCATCGCGCCGCGCCTCACCTTGCGGGGATTTTCCTCCAGCCTCGTAAGCGCCTTCTTCTCCGCATCGGACAGGGGCACATGCTTCGCCAACCTGTCCGCGAAACAACTTGTTGCCACCAAAAACACCTTTTTGCTTGCATTGTCGTTACGATGGCAAAACGCCCCATGCGTCTTTTGGCTGCATTTCCGCAAACTGCACTAAACTCGATCAATAATGGGCGGGCGAACGCACAAATGTTTCAAGGGCGCGCAGAAACGCGCCCATGAACGGACAGCCGCGCCGCACGCCTTGCGGAAACCGGAATTAACGTTAAGAACCCAGCCGATGGACCGCATTCACATCCGCGGCGGCAAAGCGTTGAACGGCCGCCTTCCCATTTCCGGCGCGAAGAACGCCGCGCTGACCCTGCTGCCCTGCGCGCTGCTGACCGACGAGCCGGTGACGCTGCGCAACCTGCCGCGCCTGGCGGACGTGGACAGCTTCGGCCACCTGCTGAACCAGCTTGGCGTGTCGACCATGGTGGAGGGCGCCCGGCCGGAGGATTTCGGCCGCGTCATGACCATGCGGGCAGGCCGCGTCACCTCTACCGAGGCCCCCTATGACATCGTGCGCAAGATGCGGGCGTCGATCCTGGTGCTCGGCCCGCTGCTCGCCCGCGCGGGCGAGGCGCGGGTGTCGCTGCCCGGCGGCTGCGCCATCGGCAACCGGCCCATCGACCTGCACCTGAAGGCGCTGGAGGCGTTCGGCGCGGTCATAGAGATCAACGCCGGCTATGTCCGCGCCAGTTCGCCGGACGGGGGCCTGCCGGGCGGCATCTACACCTTCCCGGTGGTGTCGGTCGGCGCGACGGAAAATGCGCTGATGGCCGCCGTGCTGGCCAAGGGCACCTGCACCCTGGAAAATGCCGCGCGGGAGCCGGAGATCGTCGACCTCTGCAAGCTGCTGATCGCCATGGGCGCGGACATAGAGGGCGTGGGTTCCGACAAGCTCGTCATCCACGGCCGCGACCGGCTGCACGGCGCGACCTACAGCGTCATGCCCGACCGGATCGAGGCGGGCAGCTATGCCTGCGCTGCCGCGATCACCGGCGGGTCGCTGGAACTGGCGGGCGCCTGCGCCGACGACATGCACGCCATCCTGGCCGCGCTGCGCGACGCCGGGGTCCATGTCGAGGAACTGAGGGACGGCATCAGGGTGTCGGCGGACGGCCGGCTGCGCCCGCTCACCATCTCGACCGCGCCTTTCCCGGCCTTCCCGACCGACATGCAGGCGCAGTTCATGGCGATGCTGACGCTGGCCGACGGCGCATCGGTGCTGACGGAGACGATCTTCGAAAACCGCTACATGCACGTGCCCGAACTGGCCCGCATGGGGGCGGACATCGGCGTCAACGGCCGCACGGCGGTGGTGCGCGGGGTCAACCGGCTGGTCGGCGCGCCCGTCATGGCGACCGACCTGCGCGCCTCGATGAGCCTGATCCTCGCCGGACTGGCGGCGGAGGGGGAGACCCAGGTCAACCGCGTCTATCATCTCGACCGCGGCTATGAACGGCTGGAGGAGAAGCTCTCCGCCGTCGGCGCGGACATAGAGCGCGTCAGCGATGGCTGAAGGACGCGGGCTCGAGACGGACCGCGCGGCGCTGCTGGCGCGCTACGATCTCGATACCGGGGGTTTCGACACGCTCGACCAGATCACCGCCTTCGCCGCCGCGCTGTGCGAAGCGCCCATCGCCCTGGTCAGCGTCGTCGAGGACGAACGCCAGCGTTTCCTCGCCCGCAACGGCCTGGATGTGGAAGAAACCCCCCGCGACATATCCTTCTGCGCCCATGCCATGCAGGGTCCGGAAATCTTCGTGGTGTCCGACGCGACGCGGAACCCCGATTTTCGCGACAACGCCCTCGTCACGGGGGCGCCCTTCATCCGTTTCTACGCCGGTGCGCCGCTGATCGACGGCGAAGGGGCGTCGCTGGGCGCTCTCTGCGTCATCGACGACAAGCCGCGCGACGACCTGACGGATCTTCAGCACCAGGGGCTTTCCCTGCTCGCCCGCCAGGTCATGGTGGAACTGGAGGGCCGCCGCCGCGACCGCGACGTGATCGCCCGGCAGCAAAGGGATGCGCAGGCGGTGGCGGAAAGCGACCGCATGTTCCGGACCCTGGCCGACACCATGCCGCAAATGGTCTGGTCGACGCTGCCGGACGGCTATCATGATTATTACAATGCCCGCTGGTATGAATTCACCGGCGTTCCCGCGGGATCGACCGATGGCGAGGGATGGAACGGCATGTTCCATCCGGACGATCAGGAACGCGCCTGGGGGCGCTGGCGCCATTCGCTGGAAACCGGCGAACCCTATGAGATCGAATATCGGCTGCGCCATCATGGCGGCGATTATCGCTGGACATTGGGCCGCGCCCTGCCGATCCGGGACGAACATGGGGCGATCGTGCGCTGGATCGGCACCTGCACCGACATCAACGACCAGATCGCCATGGTGGAGGAGCGGGAGGTCATCGCCCATGAACTCTCCCACCGGATCAAGAACATATTTTCGGTGATTTCCGGGCTGATCGGCCTGTCGGCGCGCCAGCATCCGGAAATCCGCGCCGTCGCCGACGACCTGCGCGACCGCATCATGGCGCTGGGGCGCGCCCATGATTTCGTGCGGCCCCACGGCCCCAATTCGCAGCCGGACAAGGGCGAGGGGCGGCTCTGGGGCATATTGGAACAGATTTTCGCTCCCTATCGCGACGCACTGGGTCCGCGCATCCATTTTTCCGGCGACAATCCCGAAATCGACGACCGCTCGGCCACGCCGCTGGCGCTGCTGTTCCATGAACTGGCGACCAACGCCGCCAAATATGGCGCGCTCTCCCTGCCCGACGGGCGGGTGAAGATGGAGGTGAAGGACGAGGACGGCCAGATCCGCATCGACTGGCGGGAGGAGGGCGGTCCGTCGACCGTCCCCCCGACCGGCGAGGGTTTCGGCAGCCGCCTGATGCAGCTCAGCGTCGAACGGCAACTGGGCGGCCGCATGACCCGTGACTGGCGGCCCCAGGGCCTCAGCCTCAGCCTCTGGATTCCAGCGCGCTCCATGAGCCGGACGCCGGCAGGAAAGGGGTGAAGCCGGCGATTTCGGCGGCTTCCAGTTCGGGCCGGTCGGTGGCGGCCAGCTGCAGCGTCTCGGCGATGCTGCGGGCGCGGAAAGGCTTGGTGATGACGCCGAGCGCGGCGGCGGAGGCGGCGCCGATCTGCGCCGGATTGGCCGTCACATAGATGACGCGGATGCCATATTGGCTGGCCAGTTCGACGCCGATGCCCGGCCCGGTCGGGCCGTCGCGCAGGTTGAGGTCGACCAGGGCGATGTCGCAATCATAGGCCGCGTCGAGCGCCGCCTGGCGATCCGCCGCGATGGCGCCGACGGTAAAGCCCGCGTCCTCCACGATATGCTCGATTTCCAGCGCGACGAAAATCTCGTCTTCTACGATCAGAACCTTTTTGCTCATTCCAACGTCCAGGCAACCGGAGGCGTAAAATGCGCAAATCGCCGGGCGGTTCCCCAAGGCGCTGAAATTTTTTCAGGCGCCGTCGGGCGGCACGCTGGTCCAGAGCGTTTCGAACGCGGTGCCCCGCATCAGCAGCACGGAGGCGGGATAGCCCGCGCCGCTGGCCTTGCGGGCGGTGTCGGTGGCGTTTTGCACCGCCGCCTCCCGCGTCGCGAAGGGGCCGTAATAGCGGTTGTCGAGGTTGATCTTCCACACGCCCTCATGTTCCAGGACGATGTAGCGGGCATGGGGCAGGGGCACTTACAAGACCTCCGTATTATAATGGTGCCAGGCCATGATCGCCGCCGCGCCGCGATGGGGGCGCCAGCGTTCGGCCAGCTCGCGCGTCAGCTTCTCGCCGGGCCGTTCGGGCAGGCCCAATATCCGCCCGATCTCGATCTGCACCGCCAGGTCTCCCGCCGGCCAGACATCCGGCCGCCCTTCCGCGAACAGCAGGTAGATTTCCGCCGACCAGCGCCCGATCCCCTTGATCCGCACCAGTTGCGCGATGGCTTCCTCATCGTCCTGGGGCAGGTCGTGCAGGTCGATGCCGCCGCTCACTACCAGTTCCGCCAGGCTGCGGGCATAGCCCTGCTTCTGCCGCGACAGGCCGCAGGCGCGCAGCGCGTCGAAATCGCGGGAGAGCAGGGCGTCCGGCGCGCAGCCCGCGCCCAGTTCCGTCTCCAGCCTGCGCCAGACGGCGGCGGCCGCGGCGACGCTCACCTGCTGGCCGACGATGGTGCGCAGCAGGGTTTCGTAGCCCGGTTCGCGCATGCGGGGCAGGGGATAGCCGACCCGGCCGATCGCCGCGGCGAAACCCGGCTCCATGGCGGCGATGACGTCCAGGCTGGCCCGCAACTCTTCCGCTGTATTCACCATCAATTGTCGCCCGGCCCTTGATTTCCCGTCGCCCGTCCGACATGAGCGGCGGGAAAAGATATGAGGGATCTGGGTACATGGCGAAACTGATCGTGGTCAACCGTTCGGGCGAAGAACAGGCGGTGGAGGCGCAGAGCGGCCTTTCCGTGATGGAGATCATCCGCGACAACGGCTTTGACGAACTGCTGGCGCTGTGCGGCGGCTGCTGCTCCTGCGCGACCTGCCATGTCTTCGTCGACCCGGCCTTCGCCGACAGCCTGCCCGCGATCAGCGAAGACGAGAACGACCTGCTCGACAGTTCCGACCATCGCAACGAGACCAGCCGCCTGTCCTGCCAGTTGCAGTTCAGCGATTCGCTGGACGGCTTGCGCGTGACGATCGCCCCGGAAGACTGAGTTCGGCCTCCAACATATTCCCCTCCCGCAGGCGGGAGGGGCTAGGGGTGGGCGCGAGCAAAGCGAGCTTCCGACTTAACCGTTGCAAAACAACGCGCATGTCGCGCCAGCCCACCCCC
>NZ_ATDO01000070.1:0-28540 GCF_000445085.1 Sphingobium sp. HDIP04
CCCCTAACCCCCTCCCGCCTGCGGGAGGGGGAATGCGAGACCCCACCGCCGCTAAGGCCGCACCCTCAGCGTGGCCGCAGGCGCCTCGCCGGTCAGCGGCGTCACCTTCCACACGATCCGCTTGCCCTGCGGCATATCCTGCGCGCCGTCCTCCTGATTCTGGCTGACGATCTCCGCATCGGTGGTCAGCGTGAACAGCCCGTCCAGCGCCTTGGCCGCATCCTCGCCCGCGCCCCCGCCCATCGGGTTCTGGCTCTTGTCATAGCCGTTGGAATAGCCCGGCGCCTTCACCCGCACCCGGTCCTCCCCGCGCAGTTCCACCGCGACGAAGGGCAGCACGATCTGCGCGTCGCTGTTGAACGGAAAGAGGAAGGCGTGGGTCAGCCGACCGCTGATGGCATAGTCGATCTCGAACCGCCGGTTCCCCATATAGCGGGCCGACCGGAAGCCCTTTTCCTTCGAAAGCGCCGCCGCGATGGCCTGCATCTGCTGCTCGTCGCCCTTGTCGCCCTTGGCGTCGAAACTCTCCCCCTGCTCCTTCGATTGAAGTGCGGTCCGCAGGCTGCTCTGCCTATCCTTGGGCGCGGCATCGTCGATCGGATCGTCGCCCACCGGCATGGAGCCAAGCCCCTTGCCGACATCCGACGCCAATATCTCGCCCTTATAGGTGAAGCTGAAACTCCGGTCGGCGCGGATATCCAGCGTCGATTCGAACCTGCCCGGCGTCACCAGACAGGCCGACAGCAGCAGACTGGCCGCCAGCACCCCGGCGAAGCGAAGAAAAGCGCCCATGTCCACCCCCCGTCAGTCCCTCTTACCGGCTGGCCGCCGCGTAGAGGGCAATCGCCGCCGCATTGGACACGTTCAGGCTTTCCATGCGCGGACTGATCGGCAGTTTAGCCAAAATGTCGCAATGCGCCATGCTGTTGTGCCGCAGCCCTTCGCCCTCGGCCCCCAGCACCAGCGCGACCCGTGACGTGCCGATGGCCTCGCCCAGGGTCTGCTCCGCCGCGCCGTCCAGCCCGATGCGCCAGTAACCCGCCTCCGCGATCTCATCCAGAGCGCGGGCCAGGTTCACCACCCGCACCCAGGGCACGATCTCCAGCGCGCCCGAAGCCGACCGCGCCAGCACCCCCGATTCGGGCGGAGCATGCCGGTCCTGCGTCACGATGCACAGCGCGTCGAACGCCGCCGCAGACCGCAGGATCGCGCCGACATTATGCGGGTCCGTCACCTGGTCCAGCACCAGCACCGGGCGCTTGTCGTCCTGCCCCGCCTCCAGCACGTCGCCCAGCCACACATCGTCCAGCGGCTCCACCTCCGCCACGATGCCCTGGTGCGGCGCGTCGGACGGCACCATCCGGCCCAGATCGGCCACATCGGCATAGACGATGGGCAGGACCGGCGGCAGGTCGAGCGCGTTCAGCGCCTCCCGCGTCCCCCATATCTTGCGCACCACCCGGTCGGGATTGGCCAGCGCGGCGATGACGGCATGCCGTCCATAAAAACGGGGGAAAGTGCCCTTGGCCTTTCCGGTGCGATTTCCTCTTTTCATGGGAAGCGCTCTTTTCACATTGAGCCATTGACAGGCAAGTCTCCTTTCGCCATTGGAGCGCCCTCCAGCCGGTCGGGGCACCCTCCGACGCGGTTAGGCGACTGGACAGGTGGCCGAGTGGTTAAAGGCAGCAGACTGTAAATCTGCCCGGGTTTCCCGTACGCTGGTTCGAATCCAGCCCTGTCCACCATCGCCCCCCTCGGCCGCACTGACCGGCTTATGGCTCAGCCCATCTCTCCGCCGGTTGCTTGCGCGCTTCGACGGGATAAGTGCGGTTCATCCGACATCTGCTACACTTCCCCCGATGACCCCCATTCCTTCCGTCGACCGCCGCGCCGTCCTGACCGCTGCCCTTGCCGGCTTCCTGACGCTCCCGCTGCCCCGCTGCGCCCTCGCGGCGGGCGAGGTGGAGCGCGTGGACGACCTGATCGCCCGCATGACCATAGAGGAAAAGGCGGGCCAGATGACCTGCCTGGCCGACAGTTTCCGTCCCTATAACCCGCCCAACCCGCAGGTCGGCATCCAGAATGAAAGGCAACTGGCCGACGAGATCCGCAAGGGCCGCGTCGGCTGCCTGTTCAACGGCATCGGCGTGGCGGGCGCCCGCCGCGCACAGGACATCGCGCTCAGGCAAAGCCGCCTCGGCATCCCCCTGCTGTTCGCGGGCGATGTGATCCATGGCCTGAAGACCATCTTTCCCGTGACCCTCGCCGAATCGGCCAGCTTCGATCCGGCGCTCGCCGAACGCACCGCCCGCGCCATGGCGGTGGAGGCGACGGCGGCAGGCCTGCACCTCACCTTCGCGCCGATGGTCGACGTCGCCCGCGACCAGCGCTGGGGCCGGGTGGTGGAGGGGGCGGGGGAGGACGTCGCCCTCGGCAGCCTCTTCGCCGCCGCCCGCGTGCGCGGCTTCCAGGGCCGCGACCTGCGCCGCGACGACAGCCTGCTCGCCTGCCCCAAGCATTTCGCCGCCTATGGCGCGGTCGCGGGCGGCCTGGAATATGGCAGCGTCGACATCAGCGAAGAGACGCTGCGGGAGACGCATCTGCCCCCCTTCGGCGCGGCCTTCGCGGCGGGCGCGCTCGCCACCATGGCCGCCTTCAGCGAGATCAACGGCGTCCCCGCCACCGCCGACCGCGACCTCCTCACCGACCTGCTGCGCGGCGAGATGAAATTCCGCGGCTTCGTCTTCTCCGACTATACCGCCGACGAGGAACTGATCGCCCATGGCTATGCCGAGGATGAGCGCGACGCCGCCCGCCTCGCCATTCTCGCGGGCGTCGACATGTCGATGCAGAGCGGCCTCTATATCCGCCACATCCCCGATCTGGTGAAGAGCGGCGCGGTGCCGATGGAAACGGTCGACGTCGCCGTCCGCCGCATCCTCTACGTCAAGACCGCCATCGGCCTGTTCGAAAACCCCTACCGCTCATTGAATGAGGAAACGGAAAAGACCCGCATCTTCACGCCTTCCCATCGCGCCCTTGCCCGCGAAGCCGCCACCCGCTCCATCGTGCTGCTCCAGAACAACGGCGTCCTCCCCCTCGACCCCGCCAAGGGCCAGACCATCGCCCTGATCGGCCCCTTTGCCGAGGACAGGATGAACGTCTACGGCCCCTGGGCCTTTTACGGCGACAAGGGGAAGGGCGTCGACATCGCCACCGGCCTGCGCGCCGCCATGCCGGACCCCGCCAAATTGCTGATCGCGCCGGGCAGCGGCATATTGACGCCCATCGACGGCGGCGTCGCCAAGGCGGTCGAGACCGCGAAGGCGGCGGATGTCGTCATCCTGGCGCTGGGTGAATCGCAGGACATGTCGGGGGAGGCGCAATCGCGCACCGCCATCGAACTCCCCATCGTGCAGCAGGCGCTGGCCGATGCGGTCGCCGCCACCGGCAAGCCCGTCATCGTCCTGCTCCGCCACGGCCGCGCCCTCGCGCTGCACGACGGCGTGGCCAATGCGCAGGCGATCCTCGCCACCTGGTTCCTCGGCTCCGAATCCGGCCACGCCATCGCCGACATAATTTTCGGCAAGGAAAACCCTTCCGCCAAGCTGCCGGTCAGCTTCCCCTGGGAATCGGGGCAGGAGCCTTTCTTCTACGACCGCAAGTCGACCGGCCGCCCGGTCATCGACAACCGCACCGAATATCGCTCGCGCTACACGACCACCGACAACAGCGCCCGCTTTCCCTTCGGCCACGGCCTCAGCTACAGCGAGTTCGTCCTCGACCAGCTCAAATTCTCCGACACCGCGCTCCGCTGGGACGCCGCCATCGGCATCACCGTGCGCGTCACCAACAAGGGCCAGCGCAAGGGCAGCGAAGTCGTCCAACTCTACATCCGCGACCGCGTGGCGAGCCGCACCCGCCCCATCCGCGAACTCAAACGCATCGAGCGGGTCACGCTGGGACCGGGCGAGAGCAAGACGCTCCGCTTCTCCCTCTCCCGCATCGACCTGGAATTCGTCGGCGCAGGCAACCGCCGCCTGGCTGAACCCGGCGCCTTCGACCTGTGGATCGGCCAGTCCAGCGTCGGCGGCCTGCAAGGCGCCTTCACCCTCTACGCGGCGGGATAGCAGCGGCCATGGGCCTTCACCCCATAACGTCATCCCGGGCTTGACCCGGGATCCCGCTTTCTTTTCTTCCGCCGCGTCAGGGGAAGCTGGACCCCGGGTCAAGCCCGGGGTGACGAAACCCGGATGGAGTGGGCGAAACCCTGTCCTACACCCCCGCGACCATGCCATAACCCCACCGGCTCTTTCCCACCGTCAACCCATCCCACCCCGCCCTAAGCGGGCACCCTAAGCACACCCATTCCGCAAAAATCATCCTATTGCGAAATCAACGCCACCACTCCGCACCCACGCAAATGCGTGAGCCACAACGCCGTGAACTTCGCAACGACAGCACCGGCTGCAAAACTCCACCCCGACGCCTTCACCCCACCTCGCGCCTCTATTTTTTCGTTTCCGCATTTTCCGAGTCAGCAGGTGATACCACCCGCTTTGAAAATGCTTTAGAGGCCCCCTCCATGCTCAACCTGAACGGCATCACCGTGCGCCTCGGCGGCCGCGCTATTCTCGACCGCGCCAGCGCCGCGCTGCCGCCGCGCAGCCGCGTCGGCCTCATCGGCCGCAACGGCGCGGGCAAATCGACCCTGATGAAGGTGATGATCGGCCAGATCGACCCGGACGAGGGCAGTTGCGACATGCCCCGCGACACCCGCCTAGGCTATATCGCGCAGGAAGCGCCGTCGGGCACCGCCACCCCCTTCGACACCGTCCTCGCCGCCGACAGGGAACGCGCCGAACTGATGGCGGAGGCGGAACATACCGAAGATCCCGACCGGCTCGGCCATATCTACGAACGGTTGAACGCCATCGACGCCTACACCGCCCCGGCCCGCGCCGCCCGCATCCTGGTCGGCCTCGGCTTCGACGAGGAAATGCAGGGCCGCCCGCTCGACAGCTATTCCGGCGGCTGGAAGATGCGCGTGGCCCTCGCGGCCCTGCTCTTCTCCAATCCCGACCTGCTGCTGCTCGACGAACCGTCCAACCATCTCGACCTGGAAGCGACGCTCTGGCTGGAAAATTTCCTCAAAAACTATCGCGGCACCGTGGTCGTCATCAGCCATGAGCGCGACCTGCTCAACAATGTGGTCGACTATATCCTCCATCTCGAAGGGGGCAGGGTCACGCTCTATCCCGGCGGCTACGACGCCTTCGAACGCCAGCGCGCAGAACGTCTCGCGCAACAGGAGGCCGCCCGCGCCAAGCAGCAGGCCGAACGGGAGAAATTGCAGGATTATGTCGCCCGCAACTCCGCCCGCGCCTCCACCGCGAAACAGGCCCAGTCCCGAGCCAAGGCGCTGGCGAAGATGCAGCCCATCGCCGCCGCCATCGAAGATCCGACGCTGCATTTCGGCTTCCCCAGCCCGCCCGAACTGCGCCCGCCGCTCATCACCATGGACATGGCGGCGGTCGGCTATGACGACACGCCGGTCCTGCGCCGGGTGAACCTGCGCATCGATCCCGACGACCGGCTGGCGCTGCTCGGCCGCAACGGCAACGGCAAGACCACGCTCGCCCGCCTGATCGCCGCGCAGTTGAAGCCGATGGAAGGCGCGATGAACGCCTCGGCCAAGATGAATGTCGGTTATTTTACCCAATATCAGGTGGAGGAACTGGACGTCGGCGACACGCCGCTGGAACATATGAGCCGGGTGATGAAGGGCGCGACCCCCGCCGCCGTCCGCGCCCAGCTAGGCCGCTTCGGCTTCTCCGGCGAGCGCGCCACGCAGAAGGTCGGCTCCATGTCGGGCGGCGAAAGGGCGCGGCTGGCCCTCGCCCTCATCACCCGCGACGCGCCGCACCTGCTGATCCTCGACGAGCCGACCAACCATCTCGACGTCGACAGCCGGGAGGCGCTGGTGCAGGCGCTGAACGACTATTCGGGCGCGGTGGTGATCGTCAGCCACGACCGCCACATGATCGAACTGGTGGCCGACCGCCTCGTGCTGGTCGACAACGGCACGGCCCAGCCCTTCGACGGCAGCCTGGAGGATTATACCGACATCATCCTGCGCAAGGCCGACGGAAACGGTGGCGGCGGGGATGCGCCGAAGACCGACCGCAAGGCGGAAAAGCGCAACGCCGCGCAATGGCGCGAACGGCAGAAGGCGGCGAAGAACGCCGTCAGCAAGGCGGAAAAGGAAATGGCCGCGCTGGCCGCCGAACGCAGCCGCATCGACCAGGCGCTGTTCGACCCCAAAAGCGCGACCGGCGCGGAGGCGAAGATGACCATGACCGAACTGATGGTGAAGCGCGCCGACCTCGAAAAGAAGCTGGAAGCGGCCGAAGAAAGCTGGATGGAAGCCAGCGCCGCGCTGGAGGAACTATAAGAGCCTGCTCCGCACCAGCGCTGGCCTTCACCCGCCCGAAGGTTCCTCCGTCAAGGGCCCCTCCAGCCCATCCGCCCCCGTCCGCATCTTCGTCACGATATTCCAGGTCGCGATGAACAGCGCCGCGATCACCGGCCCGATGACGATGCCGTTGAACCCGAACAGGTCGATCCCGCCCAGCGTCGTGATCAGCACCACATAGTCGGGAATCCGCGTATCCCGCCCGACCAGCACCGGACGCAGGATATTGTCCACCATCCCGATCACGAACATGCCGCAAAAGGCGAGGATCAATCCCTCCACCACCGCCCCGGTCACGAACAGGTAGATGGCCACCGGCACCCAGACCAGCCCCGTCCCGACCGCCGGGATCAGCGAGAAGGCCCCCATCAGCACGCCCCACAGCAGCGCCCCCGGCAGCCCCAGCGCCCAGAACACCACGCCGCCTATCACCCCCTGCACGATGGCGACGACGATGCTGCCCTTGATCGTGGCGCGGGTGACGATGACGAACTGCTGCATCAACGCCTGGCGATAGGCGGTGCGCATCGGCGCCGCCCGGTCCACCATCGCCGCCAGCTTCGGCCCGTCGCGCAACAGGAAGAAGGTCAGGTACAGCATCACGCCCAGCGCCATCAGGAAGCTGAACGCGCTCTGCCCGATCTGCAAAGCCTGCGTCGCCACCGTGCGGAAACTGGACGTTATGCCTTCGCTCAGCATCTCGCGCACCGCGGCGAAATTGGTGATGCCCAGCCGCTCCAGAAAGGCCGCGGCCCATCTGGGCAGGCTCGCCTGGAACTGCGCGAACATGCGGGCGAAGTTGATCTCGCCGGTTTGCACCTTGGCGTAGAAGAGGGTCGCTTCCTGCACCAGCGCCATGGCCAGGATGATGGCCGGCACGATCACCAGCGCGACGATGAGCAGCAGCGTCAGCGCCGCCGCGCTGTTCCGGTGCCGAGGCATCATGCCGACCAATCCCTGGTTGACGGGGGCGAACAGGATGGCGGCGATCACGCCCCACAATATGGCCGCGAAAAAGGGTTCGATCACCAGGGCGAAGGCGACCGAGACGATGAGGACGAAGCCCAGGAAGACTCCATCCTCTATCCGCGCCGCTGACGGCTCTTTATTGTCCATGACGCCGCTTTGGCAGAAGTCCCGATGTAAATCTATCCGCCGGTCATTCCGCCTTGGCACTGAATCCGAAGCTGACAGATACCTTGGGGTCCAGCCCCGCGCTGCTGTCGCCATTGCCGACGCCGAAGGATGCGCGGGCAATGGTGGCCGATCCGGAAACCTTGCGCGCCATGCCGGTGCCGGACAGGGTGAAGCGGATGCTCTGCGGCTTGCTCACGCCCTTGAGGGTCAGGGTGCCAGAGGCGCGATAGCCGTTCGCGCCGGCCTTCTCCGCGCCCTTTGCGGTGAAGACGGCCTTGGGATGCGCCGCCGCGCCGAAAAATTCGTCCCCGGCCAGCATGCCGTCCTTGTAGCTGTCCCCGACGCTGGCGCTCGCCAGGTCGATCTCCACGCGGATGTCGGCGCTGTCCGGATGGTCCGGGTCCATCGCGATCTTCGCCGTCCATCTGGAAAAGCCGCCGCTGATCGTCTCGCCGCCGTTCCCGACGGAAAAGCCGATGGTCCCGCCGGGCTGCACCGCCCAGGAGGGCGGCGGGCCGGCCGGTTCTTCCGCCGCCGCCGCATTGTCGGCTTCGGCCGGGACAGCAGCATTGCCGGCACTGTCGGCCGGCTCTGCGGCATTGGCGGGCGTTTCTTCTTCCTCCCCGACCGCCGCTGGCAGGACCGGCGCGGCGGCCGCCTTCGGAGCGGGCGCAGGCAGGATGACGCGCCCCAGGACGAACCCCAGCGCGATCAGTGCGGGCAAGGCCGCCAGCCACAGCGGAGAGCGGGCGGGCATCATCCGCCACAGCAACCCGTCGCCCTTCAGGACATGATGCCGCAGCGCGCCCGCGACATGCAGCGCGAACAGCGCGATGCCGATCCAGGCGATCAGGCCGTGCCCGCCCTCGGCCAGTTCATGCGCGTTCATGGGCAGGGGCAGGTGGGGCAGGGGGACGATGCCGAAGATCAGGGTCGGCACCTTCACCTTCGCGGTCGACACCAGCGCCCATCCCGTCAGCGGCGCACCCAGCATGAAGAGGTAGAGCCCCGCGTGCACAGCCTTGGCCAGGGCGCCCTGCCAGCCGCGCTCGACCGGCGCCGGGCGCGGCTTCCAATAGCGTATGGCGATGCGGGCGCAGGTCAGCAGCAGGATAGAGATGCCGATCGACTTGTGCCATTGGAACAGCGCGAAGCCGCGCGCGCCGAGATCTTCCAGCGCCCATCCCACCGCGATCTGGAAGGCGAGCAGGGCGGCGATCGCCCAGTGCAGGAAAATGGCCAGCCGACTATAGCGTTGCATCAAGACCCCCATGCGACAATGTGGCGCGGAAGCTATGCCGCGCCTGCGCGGAAGTCCACCGCCGCGCCGGGAAACGATCCGTTACCTCAACGGATGAACGGCCTTCGCGCCTGTGTCATAAAGGTCGCAGCCCGACCAATTTCCACCTGATGATTGCATCCCGGCGGCCAGTAGCTAAGAGCATAGGAAAACAGGACACAGGACAAGCAGGACATGGCCAAACCCGAATCCTGGCGCCTTAGCCCGGCAGCTTATCGTTTCGTCACCAGCATCGACACCCGCTTCCAGGACATCGACACGATGGGCCACATCAACAATGTGGCGATCTCCGGCATATTCGAAACGGCCCGCATCCGGTTCCACCATCATCTGGGCCGCCATCCGCAGGAACAGGGGGTGCGCTGGCTGGTCGCGAACGTGAACCTGAATTTCGTCGAGGAAGCCCATTTCCCCTATCCGTTCGAGGTGCATTGCGCGATCGGTCATATCGGCCGCACGAGCTGGACCATCAGTTCGGCCGGCTTTCAGAAAGGGGTGTGCGTCGCGACCGCAGACACCACCGTCGTCACCCATGGGTCGGAGGGACGCCGCGCCATCGACGAAACCCTGCGCGAAGCGATGGAACGCAATTTCATCATCCGCCCCGACTGAATGTCGATCGGTCCTGGCGGAAGCCGTCCATGCGGCGGCTCCACTGGAAGGCGATGACCGCGGCCTTGGCCGGCTGGATCATCGCCAGCGCGAGCAGGATCGCAAGGCCGGGCCATAGCGCCGCCTGCACCCCCAGCGGAATGTCCAGCGCCGCGTTCACCTCTATCATCAGCGGCACGAGCAGGTGCCCCAGCAGCAATATGACGATATAGGCGGGAAAATCGTCCGCTCGCGACGCGTCCCACGCCTGCCCGCAATGGCGACAGGCGGGGCTTGGCTTCAGGAAGCGCGCGAACATGCGACCTTCGCCGCAGGCGGGGCAACGGCCCCTGAGGGCAAGCGCCAGCGCCGGCCGCAAAGGCCGCGCCGCATCGTCATGGGGCAATCCCTGATCCATCGCCTTCCCCTATGGCCAATGGACGGTCCGCGCAATATGCGCGCATCCTGTTAGAGCTTCCGCGCCGCGCAAAGCCTGTTAAGAAGCGGCCATGCGCCTTCCGGGACCGACCGAAACCTTCGTCCTGTTCGACGACGCCCGCACGCGGGCGCCCGCCCCCGCGCGCCTCTATCGCGATCCGGTGTCGGTCATCGCCGCCCATCGGCTGGCGGAGGTGCAGCCGGCGCTGGACCGCCTGGCCGAAGCGGCGGAGGCCGGGCTGCACGCCGCCGGCTTCATCGCCTATGAAGCCGGGCTGGCGCTGGAGGATCGCCTCCACCCGCTGGCGGAGCGGCACCGGCAGGACCGGCCGAAGACGCCGCTTCTCTGGTTCGGCCTGTTCGAAGGGGTGCGCCTGATCGATCCGGGCGCCATGACCGGCCTGCTGCCCGACCCTGCGGGCGCCGGGGTGGACAGCGTCCAGCCGCTGATCGACGAGGGCGCCTATCGCGCCGCCTTCGCCCAGGTCCAGGACTATATCCGCGCCGGCGACATCTATCAGGTCAACCTGACCTTTCCCTGCGCCGCGCATTTCAGCGGCGATCCCATGGCGCTCTATGCCGCGATCCGCCCGCGCCAGCAGGCCGGCTATGGCGGCATGCTGCGCACCGGCGACCATATGATCCTCTCCTTTTCGCCGGAGCTGTTCTTCACCCATGTCCGCGGCCAGTTGACCGCGCGCCCGATGAAGGGCACCGCCCCCCGCGATCCCGACCTGGCCCGCGACGCCGACCTCATCCAGTGGCTGGAGCGGGACGCCAAGCAGCGCGCCGAAAACCTGATGATCGTCGACCTGCTGCGCAACGATCTGTCGCGGGTCTCCCGCGCCGGCACGGTCACGGTGCCCGACCTGTTCAAGGTGGAAACCTATCCGACCGTCCACCAGATGGTGTCGACCGTCCGGGCGCGGCTGCTGCCTGGCCTTTCCCCGGTCGACGTGCTGCGCGTCCTCTTCCCCTGCGGGTCGATCACCGGCGCGCCCAAGGTCCGGGCGATGGAGATCATCGATGCGGTCGAACCCTTCGCGCGCGGCGTCTATACCGGCTCCATGGGCTGGATCGATCCGTCGGGCGACGCCGCGTTCAATGTTGCCATCCGCACCATTTGCGTCGAAGAAGGCAGCAGGGAGGGGCGCCTGGGTCTGGGATCGGGCATCGTCGCGGATTCGGATGTCGCGTCCGAATGGGCGGAATGCCTGGCCAAGGGGCGCTTCCTCGCACCGGCCTGATTCATCGGCGCCATCATCGATCGGCATAGCAGCGCGGTGACGAAGTCGGTTTTCAGCCGGGTCTGTCAGCGCCCTCAGGGGTAAAAACGATGAGGAGCATGGCCCTTTCTCCGTCGAACTCGGCGACGAGGGCGATGACGAGCGCAACATCGGTCTGAACTACGAACAAGAATGCCTTGGATGCGCCCCTGGCGCCCCTCGGAGTGCCGCAACCGAACAGGGCGCGCATGAGAATGCCAAGATTGAACCCGGCGACGTGGATCAAATAACGCTTGTGAACATTCTCGCGCCCGCGCAGCCACGCGCGGCGCATGCCGCCGCGATCCAGGACGTGGGCAAAGCTACGCTCGACCATCTCACCACGCTTGCGCATCGCCTTGCGTCCGACGGCGGATTTCAGGCGAGACCGATTGGCGTAGACGGCCTTCTGGGCAGCCTCGTCGCCGTGCCAGCGCAGATATCCATTCGGCGGTGCCGGCTCGGCGATGCGCGTCTTCCAGATGTCGCCGTCGAGACCCTTGAGGAGCTCGCGCGAATGATAGCCTTTATCGGTCACAAGATCGCAGGGATCCCCGGACGTCGGCGCCAGGCCAATGTCGGCGAGGTTGCGTGCTGCCGTCTCCAGCGTGGCGTCGAGCGTTGTCGTGTCGCCCTTGTCGGCCGGGTGGATCGGCGCTGCCACGATAACACCCGTGTCGAGATCGACCGCGTGTTCGGGCTTGTAGGCCAGACGCGTCGAGCCGTTCTTCATCCGCGCGACCTTCGCGTCGGGATCGGTCTTGCTCGCCCAGTCCGCATTCGACAGCTTCTTGCCCTTGCGTTTGCGATCGAGCCGGACAAGGTCGTCGATCGTCGGCGTGTCGATGCCGCTCTCTTGCGCCATGCGCACCAGCATCTCGCGGTAGGTCTCGCCATTGTCACGCCGCACGATGGTACGCAGCGCGGCGTTCGCCTCCATGGTCGAGCCATCGACGCCGATCCGCTCGCCTTTCACCAGATCGTGCCCGGCGACGAGGGCCAGTACCCAGCCGAAGATCTGGTCATGTACCTCGTGCGGCAGGCGGCTCCGCGTCTTCGACAACCAGCTATGATCAGGGACCTTGTCGCGGCTCGACAGTCGCAGGAACTCCCGCAGCGACAGCGAATCCGAACAGCGCCAGACAATCCCGCGTTCGCTGTCGATGCCCTCGAAATAGCCGATCAGCAGCATGCGGAAATAGCGGCCCGGCGGCAGCGACGGGGCTCCCATCCGCGGCGCATAATAGGGCTTGCACGTCTTCTCGACAAAGCCATCGAAGCCCGCCTCGGCCAGCAGCTTCTGGAGCTTGTCGTAGAAAACATGCCCCGGTGAACGCGGTATCTCCGCCCACGTCACGATCAAATCGGACTGGACCTCGCTATCACGCCCCATCGCCATCGCCGCTAACCCGCCAGACAATCCCACTGCCGCACTGAATCAGCCACCGCCGACTTCGTCAACGGCCTGATAAGGGGTTTGCGGTTTTCCATGGCATTGGCTGACGGACGGTTCGATCTGCTCGAAACCATGGCCTTCGATCCGGTCGAAGGCATCAGATTGCTGGAACTGCATCTGGAGCGGTTGAAGACCAGCGCGGAGGCGCTCGACTTCGCCTTCGACCGTCATGACGTGCGCAATGAGCTTCAGGCCGCGACCTTCCGCCTGCGGGAGCGCAGCCGCCTTCGCCTGCTGGTGTCGCGCCGGGGCTCCATCGCCATCGAAGTGCGCGAATATCGCACCTGGCCGCAGGCGATCATGCAGGTCGCGCTCGTCCCCCGCAACGCGCCCGCCGCCGATGCGCGGCTGGCGCACAAGACGACGGACCGCTCCCTCTACCGCGACGCCTTGCAACGCGGGGGCACCTATGAGGTGGTGATGACGGATGAGGAGGGCTTCGTGACGGAGGGCAGCTTCTCCTCCATCTTCATCGAACGCGGCGACAAGCTGCTGACGCCGCCTTTGTCGCGCGGCGTGCTGCCGGGCGTGCTGCGCCGCAGCCTGCTCGACATGGGCGAGGCGGTAGAGGCGGACCTGCGCCCCCGCGACCTGGAAAATGGCTTCTTCATCGGCAATGCCGCGCGCGGCATGGTGGCGGCGTCGCTGTCGCGTTGACGCGCCGAACCGATTTTCCCTGACCCTTATATCCGCACCTGCGGCCACCGGACGCCAACTGGCGGTTGCCCCTTCTTTCGTTGCGCACTAAGGAGCCTGCCGTCCGTATCATTGCGGGCCTTGGGGATTCTTCAGAAAGATTGTCACGATGAGCCAGACTTCCGCAGCCCTCGGTCGCATCCAGCCCTCCGCCACCCTGGCGATGAGCGCGCGCGTGAATGCCCTGAAAGCCGAAGGCGTGGACGTCATTGGCCTCTCCGCCGGCGAACCGGACTTCGACACGCCCGACTTCGTGAAGGAGGCGGGGATCCAGGCGATCCGCAAGAACCTCACCCGCTACACCGATGTCGACGGCACCGCCGACGTCAAGGACGCCGTCGCCTTCAAGTTCAAGCGCGACAATGGCCTGCTCTACAAGCGCAGCCAGATCAGCGTGAATTCGGGCGGCAAGCACACGCTGTTCAACGCGCTGGTCGCGACCGTCGATCTCGGCGACGAGGTCATCATTCCGGCGCCCTATTGGGTCAGCTATCCCGACATCGTGAACTTCGCGGGCGGCACCCCGGTCTTCATCGAGGCGCCGGCGAGCCAGGGCTACAAGATCACCGCCGCCCAGCTCGACGCCGCGATCACGCCCAGGACCAAGTGGGTCATGCTGAACTCGCCCTCCAACCCGTCGGGCGCGGCCTATTCGGCGGCGGAGCTGAAGGCGCTGGGCGAGGTGCTGCTGCGCCATCCGCATGTGCTGGTGATGACCGACGACATGTATGAGCATGTCTGGTATGCGCCGACGCCCTTCGCCACCATCGCGCAGGTCTGTTCCGACCTCTACGACCGCACGCTGACGGTCAACGGCTGTTCCAAGGCCTTTTCCATGACGGGCTGGCGCATCGGCTTTGCCGGCGGCCCGGAATGGCTGATCAAGGCGATGGGCAAGCTCCAGTCGCAGTCGACCAGCAATCCCTGCTCGATCAGCCAGGCGGCCGCCGTCGCCGCGCTGACCGGCGATCAGGATTTCCTGGAGGAGCGCAATGCCGCCTTCAAGAAGCGCCGCGACATGGTCGTCGCCATGCTGAACGACGCGCCGGGGCTGGACTGCCCGACGCCGGAGGGCGCCTTCTACGTCTATCCCGACGCCAGCGGCCTGATCGGCAAGACGACGCCCAAGGGGCAGGTCATCGACAGCGACGAAGCGCTGATCGGCTATTTCCTGGACGAAGCCAAGGTCGCCGCCGTCCATGGCGCGGCCTTCGGCCTCTCCCCGGCCTTCCGCATCAGCTACGCCACCTCCGATGAGGTGCTGCGCAAGGCCTGCACCCGCATCCAGGAGGCCTGCGCCGCCTTGAAGTGACCGTTTCAATCCCCCTGTCGAAGACGGGTGAGGGATTGAAGCTGGAGAGGGGAAGGGCGGAACAGGCCTGCCTTCCCCTCCCGACCCCCCTCTTTTAGGCTGTATCGACATTCAGCCCTGACGGCCTGCAAATGGCGCTTTTCCGTGCTTCCGGTGCTCACCTACTTTGAGTAGGCTGCGCGCCGGGTCACGGAAAACCACCATTTTCGGCTCGCCATCTTCTGAATGTCGATACAGCCTAGGAAACGGAAAATTTCCCCGTCGCCGTCTTGCGGATGGAGAGAGGGAGTTTATATCCCGTTTCGAACCGAAACTGGCTTGGTCCGACATCCATCGTTCCGCATCGGGCGTTGGTCGAAACTGCCCTGGCGCAGCGTTCATCCGGGACTAAGCCGCGCGACATTCATGGCCGCCCCTTGCGGCGGCCGAGACGACCGAAAGGAAGAACGCCATGTTGGCCTTCTTGAAATCCGACCTGTTCCTGCGCTTTCTGGGCGGGTTCGCGATCGGCGCGATCGGCGTCTTCGTGCTTCAGCCGAACAGCGACGCGCCGCCGCTGACCGGCCAGGCCATGGCGGCGTCGGCCCCGGCTCCGATTGTGGACGATGCGGCGCGCTGACGGCATCGCCCTTGCCTTTCTGGCGGCTTTGGCCGTCGCCTCCCCCTTGCGCGCGGAACGGGCGGTGCTCGCGCCGATCCCGGCGGTCGACGCAGCCCCGGCCCGAAAGCTCGAAACCGCCATTTTCGCGGGCGGCTGCTATTGGGGCGTCGAAGGCGTCTTTTCGCATGTGAAGGGCGTGCGTCTCGCCGTGTCCGGCTTCGCGGGCGGCCCGCGTGGCCGCAGGGTGGATTACGAACAGGTGAGCGAGGGCGATACCGGCTTTGCCGAATCCGTCCGCGTCACCTACGACCCCAGGCAGGTCAGCTACGGCACGTTGCTGCGCATCTTCTTCTCGGTGATCGCCGATCCGACCACGCTCGACTATCAGGGTCCGGATCACGGCAAGCAATATCGCAGCGCGCTGTTCCCCCTGAACGCGGAGCAGGAACGGGCCGCCAGGGCCTATCTCGTCCAGCTTGGCCAATCGGGCCTCTGGCGCGACCCCATCGTCACCCGCATCGAACGCTTCACCGGCTTTCAGGATGCGGACGACTATCATCAGGACTTCCTGAGGAAAAACCCCCGCCACCCCTATGTCCAGCGATGGGACATGCCCAAGCTGACGGCCCTCAAGGCGCTGTTTCCCGCATTTTACAGCGACCGCCCCTCTGCTTGAAAGGAAATTTCATGAGCGACACCCACGGCCTCAAGCTGCTCTCGACCCTGCATGAAGACAGTCGCCTGACCGTCGAACTGGCGGAGGAAACGCTCCCCGCGCCCAAGGGCGACGAAGTGCTGGTCCGGGTGGAAGCCGCGCCGATCAATCCTTCCGACCTGGGTCTGCTGTTCGCTGCCGCCGATCTGGCGAATGCCGATTATGCGGAGGGCCGGATCGTTGCCCGCATGTCCAATCCGGCGCGCCGAGCGCTGGCGGGGCGCGTCGGCCAGCCCATGACCATCGGCAATGAAGCCGCCGGCACCGTCATGGCCGCGGGCGAGGCGCCGGAAGCCCAGGCATTGCTGGGCAAGCGGGTCGCGATGATCGGGGGCGGCATGTTCGCGGAATACCGCCTGCTTGGCGCCGCCGGCTGCATGGCCCTGCCGGACGATGTCACGGCGGAGCAGGGGGCGTCGGCCTTCGTCAACCCGCTGACGGCGCTGGGCTTCGTCGAAACCATGACGCGCGAAGGGCACAAGGCGATAGTGCACACCGCCGCCGCCTCCAATCTGGGCCAGATGCTGGTGCGCATTTGCCAGGAGGACGGCATTCCGCTGGTCAACATCGTCCGCAATGAAGCGCAGGTGGCGATCCTCCAGGACATGGGCGCCGAATATGTGCTGGACAGTTCGCAGGAAGACTTCGTCGCCCGGCTTCAGGATGCGGTCGCTGCCACCGGCGCCACCATCGCCTTCGACGCGATCGGCGGCGGCCATCTGGTCAGCCAGATTCTCAACGCCATGGAGCAGGTGGTGAGCAAGAACGCGCCCTATAGCCGCTATGGCTCGGACATATTGAAGCAGGCCTATATCTACGGCGCGCTGGACATGTCGCCGACCATCCTGACGCGCAGCTTCGGCTTTGGCTGGAATATCGGCGGCTGGCTGCTTTTCTCCTTCCTGCAAAAGGCGAGCACCGAAACCGCCGAGCGCCTGCGCCAGCGGGTGCGCGATGGCCTGACGACTACCTTCGCCAGCCATTACAAGGCGCGCATCTCCCTCAAGGAAGCGCTGAGCCGCGACGCGGTGCTGACATATAGCGCCCGCCGGACGGGGGAGAAATATCTGATCGTACCCAATGGCTGAGTTGGGGTGGGAAGCGGACCTTTCCCCTATTCGTCACCCCGGATCAAGTCCGGGGTGACGGAAAACGGATGACCGCAACTGGCCGAAGCGCCCCTCTATAGAAAGGTCGTAGCGGCCGCCATTGCGCCAGCCCCCGCCAGGCCGGCCAGCAGCGCCACCAGCATGTAGCGCCAGCCGCTGCCCACCCGGATCAGCCTGACCTCCGTCAAGGGCGGCGGCGGGGGGGCGCCGCCCTTTTCCGGAAAGGCCTCCTCGATCCGCTTCACTAGGCCCGGCAGGCGCTGCAAGATGCGGACATTCTCGATCAGCGCGTCGGCGGCCTTCGCCTCCGGCCCCAGTTCGGCGCGCAGCCATTCCTTCACATAGGGGCCGCTCGTCTCCCACAGGTTGATGTCGGGGTCGAGCGCGGTCGCGACGCCCTCCACCATCACCATCGTCTTCTGCAGCAGCAGCAGGTGCGGCTGGGTCTGCATGTCGAAATCGCGGGTGATGGCGAACAGGCCGTCCAGCATGCCGCCGACCGACAGTTCGCGCACCGGCTTGCCCCGCATCGGTTCGCCCACGGCCCTCAGGGCGGTCGCGAACTCCTCGACATTGTGATGGCCCGGCACATATTGCGCCTCGAAATGGATTTCCGCCACGCGGCGGTAATTGCCGGTGATGAGGCCGTAGAGGATCTCCGCCAGCCACATCCGCGCCCGCCGGTCGATCCGGCCCATGATGCCGAAATCGATCGCGACGATGTCGCCATTGGGGGTGACGAACAGATTGCCCTGATGCATGTCGGCATGGAAGAAGCCTTCGGCGATAGCCTGGCGCAGGAAGGCGTTGACCAGCCTTGCCGCGATCTCCTTCACATCATGGCCGGCGGCGATCAGCGCGTCCCGGTCGGAGATCTTGACCCCGTCGATCCACTCCATCGTCATGACCTTGCCGGTCGTGCGGTCCCAATCGATGGCAGGCACGCGATAGCCGGGCATGGCCTCCATCGCCTCGCCCAGTTCCGAAGCCGATGCCGCTTCGCGCCGCAGGTCCAGTTCCCGCGCCGTCCAGCGCTTCATGTTCGCGATGACGAGGCGGGGACGGAGGCGGGCCACTTCGCCGCCCAGCATCTCGACATGGGCGGCCGCCCATTCATAGGTCTGGATGTCGCGGTTGAACTGGTCGATGACGCCGGGACGGATCACCTTCACCGCGACGTCGCGTCCGTCCGTCGTCACGGCGCGGTGCACCTGCGCGATGGAGGCGGCGCCCACCGGCGCCTCGTCGAAGCGGCTGTAGAGCGTTTCCAATGGCCGCCCGAAGCTCTGCTCCATCTGCGCCCGGATGGTGGCGAACGGCACGGGGGGCAGGGCGTCCTGCAGGCGCAGCAGGTCGTTCGCCGCATCCTCCCCCACCAGGTCGGGGCGCGTCGCCAGCGTCTGGCCCAGCTTGATCGCCGCCGGGCCGATCGACTGGAAGGCGTCGGCATAGCGCGGCTGCCGGGGCACCCGCGCGCCCAGCCGCGCCACCCGCACCAGCCGCCGCACCGGCGTCGGCGTCAGCGGATCGCGCTCGATCCCGGTCAGCGCGCCATGCCGCGCCAGGGTGCGGCCCCATTTCAGCAGCCGCCAGATATGCGTGAGGTGGGAAGGCATCGCTATTTATGCCCTTCCCCTGCGGGAGAAGGACGTGACGGGCGCCCCATCAGATTTTCCACCCGCTATGGATCGCCACCAGTCCGCCGAGGATCGGCTCCACCTTCGTCTGCACGAAGCCGGCGTCGCGGATCATCCGCTCGAACGCCGGCATGGGGGGGAAGCGGCGGATCGATTCGACCAGATAGCGATAGCTGTCCTCGTCATCGGCCAGCAGCTTGCCGAGCCGGGGCACCAGCCGGTGCGAATAGACGTCATAGACGTCGGAAAAGCCCGGCCATGTCGTCGTGGAAAATTCCAGGCAGAAGAATCGCCCGCCGAACTTCAGCACCCGATGCGCCTCGCGCAGCGCCCTGTCGACATGGGTCACGTTGCGGATGCCGAAGGCGATCGTATAGGCGTCGAACGCCCGGTCCGCGAAGCTCAGCTCCTCCGCATTCTGTTCCGACCAGATGAGGCCCTCCAGCCCCTTCTTCTTCGCCCGCTCGACACCCACGGCCAGCATTTCGGGGTTGATGTCGGACACGGTCACCTGGGCGCCATGGCGATGCAGGCGGAAGGCGATGTCCCCTGTGCCGCCCGCCATGTCCAGTATCCGCTCGTCCCGGCGCGGCTTCACCCGGTTGACGAGCTGGTCCTTCCATAGCCGATGCGCGCCGCCCGACATGGCGTCGTTCATCAGATCATATCTGGACGCGACGTTGGAGAAGACGGCGCGGACCATCCCCTGCTTTTCGGCGGCTTCGACATCGCGATAGCCAAAGGAAGCGGTTTCACTCATGGCCGCACGCTCTAGAGCATTTTTCCGGGCAGAGGAAACATCTGAGATCGGGTAAAATGTCCATGGCTCGCCGCATGCGCCAAGTCGCCTGTTGCCGGGCCGTCCGGCGCATTACATAGAGGGCCATGCCCGAACTTCCCGAAGTCGAAACCACCGTGGCGGGCCTGCGCTCCGTCCTGCAAGGCTCGCTCCTGACGCGGGTGGAGCCGCGCCGCGCCGACCTGCGCTTTCCGATACCTGTCGACCTGCGCCAGCGGCTGACCGGCGCCACCGTCACCGGCCTGTCGCGCCGCGCCAAATACGGCCTGATCGACACCGACCGCGGCGACACGCTGATCTTCCACCTTGGCATGTCGGGCCGCTGGCGAATCGATCCGGCGGAGATCGGGGCGCATGATCATCTGCTGATCGGGACGGGGGGAGGGCGGCTGCTTGCGCTGAACGACCCGCGCCGCTTCGGCTCGCTCGACCTGGTTCGCAGCGAGGCGCGGGAAGCCTATAATCCCTTCATCCGCATGGGACCGGAACCGCTGGGGCCGGATTTCACCCCCGATAGCCTGGCCGCCGCGCTCAAGGGCAAGGCGACGTCGATCAAGGCCGCGCTGCTCGATCAGCGCATCGTCGCGGGACTGGGCAATATCTATGTCTGCGAGGCGCTCAACATGGCGGGCATCGCCCCGACGCGCGAAGCGGGCCGGATCGGCCGGGCGCGTCTCGTCCTGCTGGTCGACGCGATTCGGGAGGTGCTGGCCGCCGCCATCGCCGCAGGCGGCTCCACCCTGCGCGACTATGCGCGGCCCGACGGGGAACTGGGCTATTTCTCCAAGCAATGGCGGGTCTATGGCCGCGAAGGGGAGCCCTGCGTCTGCGGCACGCCCATCAAGCGCCGCCTGGACGGGGGCAGATCGACCTTTTTCTGCCCGAAATGCCAGAAATAGCGGAGCGCTCGGCGGTTGACGCAACCCCGGTTCCCCTGTAAGGGGCGCACCTTCACGAGAGCTGGTTGGCGATTCCGACGGGCTCCTTCACGAGATTTGACGAGAACCGAGGACAATAAATGGCCAATACGCCGCAAGCCAAGAAGCGCATCCGCCGCAACGCCCGCCGCGCCGAGATCAACGGCGCCCGCATCAGCCGGATTCGCACCCTGGTGAAGAAGGTCGAAACCGCCCTCGCCGCCGGCGACAAGGCTGCCGCGACCACGGCGCTTCAGTCGGTCCAGCCGGAACTCGCTCGCGGCGTGGCCCGCGGCGTGCTGCACAAGAACACCGCGGCCCGCAAGTTCGGCCGTCTGACGAAGCGCGTCAGCGCTCTCGGCTGAGACGCAGCCGCTTTTTTAAGCTCGTCAGTCAGGACAGGCCCGCCCGCAATCGATGCAGGGCGGGCTTTTTCATATTCTGTTCACCAAAGGGTCATTTTGGAGGAAGCCCCGGTTTCCCGCGATTCTCCTTCGATTCGAGCGCAGGGCCTGCTTGGGCAAGCTTATAAGTAACTGAAAAATGGTGATAATTTTTCAAACCGGCCTTTTCTGCGGAGTTTGCCGAGTCAACGGGTTTATTTAACATTTTTGACAGGCAGCGCCCTTGATCCGACGAAGCAGGCCTGTCTATTTTGATCCTCCGGCCGCCACTCGAATCGAATTTCCGGCGGTCATCAGAAGGTTGGTTGATGCAAGGCGTTCGGAAAGGCGGGGCTTTTCCGGAACGGGTCTCTGTGTCGCATCGCCCCTGCCTATGGGGGTGCAGTTGATGGGGGTCGACTGTTTATGAAGGATATTGCGGCAGTGATTGGAAGTTTGAGCGGTCTCGACACGCAGCAGAATGCGCGCCTGGAGACTGCCTGGGCGACCATTCGCGCCGGCCTGCGCCGCGACATCGGCGCGCGCATGTTCGACCAGTGGCTGAAGGCCGCGCAACTGGGCGACTATTGCCCCGAATCGCAGACGCTCGACCTGCTGTTCGCTTCCGACTTCACGGCCAATTTCGTGTCGGGCCAGTTCGGCGACCGCCTGCGGATGGCGTGGCGCTGCGCGGGGGCGGGCGTGCGGGAGCTGCGCCTGCTGCGCGCCCCCAATGCGGTCGGACCCCGCGTTCTGGAATTGCACCAGGCGGAGGAGACCGTTGCCGACGACGGCGCCGCCGACCTGCCACCCGCTTCCAATTTCCAGCCGCGCCACGGCTTCGACGGGTTCGTGACGGGCGAGACCAATCATCTCGCCTATTCGGCGGCCCAGGCCATGGCCGGGGAAGCCCAGCCGCGCTTCAGCCCCCTCTTCATCCATGGCGGCACCGGCCAGGGCAAGACGCACCTTCTCCACGCCATCGCCCGGCTCTTTTCCAGCCATTCGCCCTCGGCCCCGGTCCTCTATATGTCGGCCGAGCGGTTCATGATGGAATTCGTGAACGCGATGCGCGCCAATGAAACCATGATGTTCAAGGCGCGGCTGCGGGCGGCGCGGCTGCTGCTGATCGACGACATCCAGTTCATCGCCGGCAAGGGATCGACGCAGGAGGAGTTCCTGCACACGATCAACGACCTGATCGATTCGGGCGCCCGCATCGTCGTGACCGCCGACCGCGCGCCGCAGATGCTGGACGCGATTGATGCGCGCATCCTCTCTCGCCTGGCTGGCGGACTGGTGGCCGACATCCGTCCTGCCGGACTGGACCTGCGCCTCGCGATCCTGGAGGCGAAGCGCGCCATCGCGGGCGATCCGCCGGTGCCCGACGCCGTGGTGGATTTCCTCGCCCGCTCGATCCGTTCCAATGTGCGCGAACTGGAGGGCGCGTTCAACAAGCTGATCGCCTACGGCCAGCTTACCGGCCGCTCCATCGACCTGGAATTCGCGCAGGCGATGCTGGCGGACGCGGTGCGCGCCAATGCCCGCCGCATCACCGTGGACGAGATACAGAAGGCCTGTGCCGCGCATTACAAGATCGACGCGGCGGAAATGCGTTCCAAGCGCCGGGCGCGGGCGGTGGCCCGTCCGCGCCAGGTGGCGATGTATCTGGCCAAGAAGATGACGCCGCGTTCCCTGCCCGAAATCGGCCGCATCTTCGGCGGGCGCGACCATAGCACCGTGATTCACGCCGTGCGCACGATCGAGGAACTGCGTCAGAGCAATCCGGACATGGACGCCGACATTCGCGCCCTGCAGCGCCAGTTGGAAGGCTGACAGCCGGGTGGCTTTGGATTAGGCTTTGCCCATGATCCGACAGCTTGCCCTTTTCCTTGCCGCTTTCATCGCCTTCACTCCCGCTTTCGCCCAGACGGCCCCGGTTCCGCCGCCCGCCGATGTGAAGGTCGCGCTGGAAACCGGCAGCGGGCGGATAGTGGTGGCCGTGCATCTCGCCCAGGCGCCCGTCACCGCCGCCAATTTCCTGCGCTATGTCGATCAGAAGCGGCTGGACGGCACATCATTCTATCGCGGCGTCGGTTCTGCCGACTATGGTTTCGTGCAGGGCGGCGCGCAGAACGACCCAAAGCGCATCCTGCCGCCGATCAAGCATGAACCGACCAGCCAGACCGGCCTTACCCATGATGATGGCGCGCTCTCCATGGCCCGCTATGCGCCCGGCAGCGCGGCCGGGGATTTCTTCATCGTGCTGGGCAAGATGCCCGGCATGGACGCGCATCCCGAAGCGCCGGGCGACAATCAGGGCTTCGCCGTCTTCGCCCATGTGGTGGAGGGGCTGGACGCGGTGAAGACGATCCTCGCCGCGCCCAAATCGCCCACGGCGGGCGAGGGCGTGATGAAGGGGCAGATGCTGGAACAGCCGGTGAAGATACTGACGGCGCGGCGCATCCCCTGATCGCCCTATAGATGGAAGGCGACAGTTCGCTTTCTCTCCCCGTTCGCCCTGAGCTTGTCGCAGGGCCTTATTTCTTCTTCGGATGCGTGATTTAAAAGAAAAGCGAAGGGCTTCGACAGGCTCAGCCCGAACGGTTTTCTGAGGTCCGCTCGTGGCCAAAAAACCCCACAGGCCCATAAAAAACCCGGCGATCCTCGACCGCCGGGCATTTGGGCATGGCCATAAGCCGCCCGCCTGAAAAACCGCTCAACCCTTCTTTTCGGGCGGCAGCGTGATCTTCACATTTTCCCCATTCTGGCCGGGGAAGCCGGTGAACATCGCGTCGATTAGGTTCGGCACCAGATAGGTCAGCTTGTTGGACAGCGACTGGGCCTGCGCCTTGCCCTCGAACAGGCGGCGATTGTCGGCGGCGCGGTCGATCTTCATGCTGAGGTCGCCGGTGTAGACGGTATAGCTGGTCACGTCATTATAGCCGCCCGGACCGAACAGCCACGGATCATAGAAGCCATAGCCCCAGGGGCGGCCCCAGCGGCCGCGCCAGCCCCATCCGCCATAGAAGAACGGGTCCGGCGCGCCGAAGCCGGTCGAGCGCACCTTTTCCCGCCCAGTATCGACGCCATAGGCCACGCGCACGATCAGGTCCGCCCGCGCCGGATCGCCGGCCGCGACATAGCCGGTCTGGGTCAGCCGCTGGCCGACAAGGTCGGCATAATGCGAAAATTCAAGGCCGCCTGCCAGGCGCGGATCGTCCGCGACGATGGTGAAGCTCTGCCCGGCGGGGGCCGGAAGCTGCTGAAAGCGGGCGACGTCCGCCTTGAACGACGTCGCGCAGCCTGAAAGCGCCGCAAGCGCCAGGGCGGGCGCCGCGAGCAAGCCGATCTTTTTGAAACGGGTCATTTTTCTTGCGTCCTGTACCAGGCACCAAGCCTGCCAAACATCTTGCGTCCTGCCTTAGCAAAACGCAACTGAACATCGTTTGAACGCACGTAACGGGCGAACGGGCGCAAACCATGTCCTGCCACCCCTAGGACGGCGCGGACCGGATTATCCCGTCACCGGCTGGAAGGGCCGCGACTTTAGCGGCCCCACGGCATCAGCGCATCAGTCCCATCGCGTCATAGGCCGCGCGGAGCGTGGGCTCGGCAGCGGCAGACGCCTTGGCCGCTCCCTTTTCCAAGATGGCGTCCAGCGCCGCGTCGTCGGTGCGCAATTCCATGAACCGAGACCGGATCGGGCGCAGCGTTTCCACCAGCAGTTCGCCCAAGGCCGGCTTGAACGCGCCGAAGCCCTTGCCGGCGAATTCGGCGCAGACCGCGTCCACGCTCATGCCCGACAGAGCCGCATAGATGCCGAGCAGATTGTTCGCTTCCGGACGCCCGGCCAGCCCCTCCGCGCTTTCGGGCAGCGGTTCGGGATCGGTCTTCGCCTTCTTCACCTTCTGCATGATCGCATCGTCATCGTCGGTCAGGTTGATGCGGCTCATGTCGGAGGGGTCGGACTTGGACATCTTCGCCGTGCCGTCGCGCAGCGACATGATGCGCGCCGATTCCTTCGGGATGATCGGGTCGGGCAGGGTGAACAGCTCCACGCCGAAATCGGTGTTGAACTTGGTCGCAATGTCGCGGGCCAGTTCCAGATGCTGCTTCTGATCCTCGCCCACCGGAACATGGGTGGCGTTGTAGACCAGGATGTCCGCCGCCTGGAGCACCGGATAGACGAACAGGCCGATGGACGCCCCCTCGCGATCCTTGCCGACCTTGTCCTTGAACTGGGTCATGCGATTGAGCCAGCCGATGCGCGCCGTGCCGTTCAGCAGCCAGCACAGTTCCGCATGGGCGGGCACCCGCGCCTGGTTGAACAGGACGGAACGGTCCGGATCGATCCCGGCGGCCACCAGAGCGGCGGCCATGTCGCGGACATTGCGGATGCGCTGTTCGCGCCCCTCATGCACGGTGATCGAATGCATGTCGGCCAGGAAGAAGAAGCACTGGCTCTGGCTGTCCATCTCATCCTGCATCCGCACCCAGTTGCGGATCGCGCCCAGATAATTGCCCAGATGCAGATTGCCGGTCGGCTGGATGCCGGAAAGGACGCGCATTCTTCTATCCGTTCTCTGTCTTGGTTGCACTTTTGCGCCGCATCAGCGCCTTGAGGTCGGACAGCCGATAGGCGCCAGTGACGAAACAGGCCACCCCGTACAGCGCGATCCCCGCGCCGACAAGCAGGGCGAGCGCGACATAGCGCTGGACCATCGCCCCGCCGAGCCACGGATCGAGCACTCCCTCGCCCGCATAAAGCACGCCGCCCATCGCGACCGCAGCCACCGCCAGCCGGGGCAGGCGCCGCCGCAATTGCGCGTCGGCGGCGAAATGCCCGCGCTTCACCAATGTCGAATAGAGCATCGCCACATTGACGGTGGAGGAGAGCGCCGTCGCCAGCGGCGGCCCGACATGCCCCATATCCGCTCGCGCCAGCAGCGGGATCAGCAGGAAATTGCCGACGATGTTGATGAGGATCGACAGCATCGCATAGCGCACCGGCGTCTTCGTATCGCCCCGCGCATAATAGCCGGGCGTCAGCACCTTCACGAGCACATAGGATGGCAGGCCGATGGAAAAGGCCGACAGCGCCCATCCGCAACGCTCCGCATCCTCGACGGTGAAGCGCCCATATTGGAAAAGGCCCCGCACGATCGGTTCCGCCACGGTGATGAAGGCGACGGTCGCGGGCAGCGTCAGGAACAGCGCCAGTTCGATGCCCCGGTTCTGCGTGTCCATCGCTTGCCTGTCCTGCCCCGTGGAAAGCAGGCGCGAAATGGTCGGCAGCAATATGGTGCCCAGGCCGATGCCGATCAGCCCCAGCGGCAACTGGTTCAGCCGGTCTGCATAATAGATATAGGTGATCGAACCGGAGGCGAGCAGCCAGCCCGACAGAGCGGTCGAGATCAGCAAGTTGATCTGCGAAGCCCCGGCCCCCGCCGCCGCCGGGACGATCAGCCGCAGCAATTCCTTCACATCGGCATCGAAGCGCGGGCGCTTGAGCTTCATCGACACGCCCGCCCGGCGGCAGGCCCAGATCAGCCAGAGCAGTTGCAGCGCGCCGCCGACGGTGACGGAAATCGCCTGCACCCGCGCCGTTTCATATTCGTCGGCGCCATGGAACAGCCACAGCCCCGCGATCATCGCCACGTTGAGCAGGATCGGCGCGGCCGCATTCACCCAGAATTTGTCGAGCGAATTCAATATCCCGCCCAGCAGCGACGCCAGGCTGATCAGTGCCAGATAGGGCAGGGTGATGCGCGAAAGCATGACCGCGAAGGCGAACTGCTCCGGCGTAGGATTCTGGCGGGAGAAGCCGCCGGAGAGTGCCCAGGTGATCGGCCACGCCGCCGCGATCAGGAGCGCGGTGAAGACGACCAGCACCGGCAATAGCACGGCAAGGGCGCGCTCGGCGAAATGATAGCCTTCCGCGACCCCGCCCGGTCCCGCCGCCTTGCGGTTGAACATCGGGATGAAGGCGGCGGAAAAGGCGCCCTCGGCAAAGAGGGCGCGGAACATGTTGGGCAGGCGGAAGGCGACCCCGTTGAAGGCGTCCGACGCGAAGCCCGCCCCGACATAGCGCGCCGCCAGCGAATCGCGCACCAGCGCGAGTATCCGGCTGGCGAGCGTCAGCCCGCCGACGGAACCGAGGGCCTTGGCGAGCTTCATGGCAAGACCTCTCCTCCCGTTCGCCCTGAGCTTGTCGAAGGGCTGCACTTCTTCTTGATCGGAAGAAAGTGGAGGGCTTCGACAAGCTCAGCCCGAACGGGGGGATGGATCATTCCCAGACTCAGGCGTGCCCTGCCGGTTCGCCCGCGGTCTGCGCCATCGCCTCGGCCTGCTGGATGTAAAGCCCGCCGAAATCGATGGGGTCGAGCAGCAGCGGCGGGAAGCCGCCGTCGCGGATCGCATCGGCCAGCACGCGGCGGGCGAAGGGGAAGATAAGGCGCGGCGCTTCGGCCAGCATGAAGGGCTGCATCTGGTCCTCCGGCACGTTGCGCATGCCGAAGATCGCGGCGTAGACCAGCTCCACGGCGAAGGCGGTGCCCTGCGGCGCGGTTGCCTTGACCTCGATCTTCAGGGACACTTCGACGACTTCCTCGCCCACCTTGTCGGCGCCGATGTTGAACTGCACGTCGATCTGCGGCTGGTCCTGCCACTGGTATACGGCGGGCGCGTTCGGATTTTCGAAGGACATGTCCTTCACATATTGGCTGATCAGCGCGATCTGCGGGCCGTTGTCGGCGCCATTGCCGGTGGTCTGAACGGTATCGGCTTCCTCGGCCATCTCATTTCCCTGGTTCTTAAGGTTTGCTGGGGGCGGAATGTCCGCGCCTGTCGATCCGCGCGCTTAGCAGGGGCGGCGGGAGGGGGCAATGCGGCACTTGAACAGCGGCCATTTGAATATGCGCGGAAACATGCCTATGTTGGTCGCGTTACAGTTTCAGATTCAGTCCAAAGGGTGCCTGACCCCGTGTATGTGATCGTCATCCTCGCCATGATTGCCGGTTTTCTGGCGCTGCGGCTCTATTCCGTGCTCGGCAAGCGGACCGGGCATGAGCAGGAGCCTGCCCTTCGCCCGGCGGAGGAGCGCGCCAAGGTGACGATCGTGCAGCCGCGCCCGGTTCCGGAAATGGCGGGCGATTCGGTCCGGCTGTCCGAAGGGCTGATCGCACCCGGCGGCGAAGCAGGCGTGCGCGCGCTGATCGCGGCCGACCGCAGCTTCGACGTGCCCCAGTTCGTGGAAGGCGCCAAGGCCGCCTACAAGATGGTGCTGGAGGCGTTCTGGCGCGGCGACCGGCAGGAACTGGAATGGCTGTGCGACGCCGATGTGCTGGCCTCCTTCGAGGAAGCGATCGCGGCTCGGGAGGCGGAGGGCCATGTCCTCGACAACCGCCTTGTTCGCATCGAAAAGGTGCAGATCGTCGACGCGGGCGTCACCGGACGCATGGCGGAGATTTCGCTGCGCTTCGAAGCGGACATCGCCGCCGTCACCCGCGACCGCGACGGCAATGTGGTTGCCGGTTCGCTGACCGACGCCGTCGGCACCAACGACATCTGGACGTTCACGCGCGACCTGCGCAGCACCGATCCCAACTGGAAGCTCAGCGAGACCGACGAGGCGGCATGACCCTGCGTCAGTCGTGGGGGGCGCTGGCCGCGGCGCTGCTGCTGTCGGCTTGCGCGGGCGGCGTGAT
>NZ_ATDO01000071.1:0-10256 GCF_000445085.1 Sphingobium sp. HDIP04
TCCGCCCGTGCCGGTCACGCCCCCCGCGGCCGCGCCGACGGACACGGCCAATGCTGCCAGCGCCGGCGTCACGCCCGGCCCAGCCATTGCCGATCTCATTCCGTCCGGCGATCGTTCGCGCAAGGCGTTGCAGGCCTTTCGCCTGTCCTGCCCTTCGCTGATGCGGCGGAACGACCAGAGCGGACTGACGCGCGGTTCGGACTGGAACAGCGCCTGCGCCGCCGCGTCGAGCTGGCCGGAGGCTTCGGCCGGCGAATTTTTCGCCCGCTATTTCGAAGCGGTGCAGGTGGGCGATGGAAAGGCCTTCGTCACCGGCTATTATGAGCCGGAGATCGCTGGGTCACGCATGCGGCAGCCTGGCTATGACGTGCCGATCTACCGCCGCCCGCCCAATCTGATCGACGTCAATCTGGGCCAGTTCAGCGACAGCCTGAAGGGCAAGACCATTCGCGGCAAGGTCGACGGCACCAATCTGGTGCCTTTCGACGAAAGGTCGCAGATCGTTTCGGGGTCGCTCGCCGGCAGGGGGCTGGAACTGGCATGGGCCGCCGATCCGGTGGAATTCTTCTTCCTTCAGGTGCAGGGCAGCGGACGGCTGCTGCTGCCCGATGGAGGGGTCATGCGGATCGGCTATGACGGCCAGAATGGGCGCGACTATACCGGCATCGGCAAGCTGATGAAGGATCGCGGCCTGATCCAGGCCGGGTCGATGCAGGACATCATGCAATATCTGCGCGCCCATCCGGCCGAGGGCGCGGCGATCATGAACGAGAACAAGAGCTTCGTCTTCTTCCGCGAACTGACCGGCGCCGGCCCCCTTGGGGCGATGGGAGTCGCGGTGACGCCCGAAGCCACGGTGGCCGCCGATCCCCGCTATGTGCCGCTGGGCGCGCCGGTGCTGCTTTCGCTCGACCGGGCGGAGCCCAACGGCATATGGATAGCGCAGGATACCGGCGGTGCGATCAAGGGCGCCAATCGCTTCGACAGCTTCTGGGGCGCGGGCAGCAATGCGCGCAGCGTCGCGGGCGGCATGTCGGCGCGGGGCAGCGCGCTCGTCCTGCTGCCGATCGGATCGGCGGCGCGCCTCGGCCAGCAGCCCTGACGTCATGCGGCGATGCCCCGGCGCAGTCTCACCTCCGATGAACAGGCGCTTTGGACGGCGCTGACCCGCTCGATCAGGCCGCTGAGGCCGGGCGCGCGCGTCTCCGCCATCCCCACGGTTCCGGTTCCCGCCAAGGAGAAGACAGGGTTAACGGTTCCCTCTGCCCGGACGGTCGCGACGGCCCCGCCGCGCACGCCCGCGGCCACCCTGGATTCAGGTTGGGAGCGCAGAATCCGTAGCGGAAATCTGACACCCGACATGACCATAGACCTGCACGGCCACAGCCTGTCGGCAGCCCATGCCCGGCTTAACCAGGCGCTGGCCTCGGCCTGGGCAAGGGACGTCCGCATCATGCTGATCGTCACGGGGAAACCGCCGAAAAGCCCGTCGGCAGGCGGCGGTCCGCGCCGCGGCGCCATTCGCGGCGAGATCGGCCACTGGCTGGAAACCAGCAGCTATGCCGATCGCATCGCCAGCGTGCGGATCGCGCATCAGCGCCATGGCGGCGACGGGGCGCTCTACGTCATCCTGCGGCGCAAAAAATAAGCCTTTCGGACGAATCCACTGACCTTTTCTTAACCACTGTCCTTCATATCCCGATGATCCAGTCCAAACGTCGGGCTGGCTGGGCAGGGAGGCACATGCAGGGCGTGACATTGACGAGCCGCGCCACCGCCTTCGCCTGCGCCGCGGGGGCGCTGGTGTTCATCCTGTCGCTGGTCCTGGGCCAGGGGCAGGCGACGGACATGGACGGCGTCGGCCGATCCCTCATCATCGCGATCCTGTGCGGCACGCTGAGTTGGGCGTCCGCCCGCCGGACGGTGGCCACGACCGCAAGCGCCATCGACGGCGCGACCGAACGCCTGCTGGCGGCGGCGCATGGCGACCTGCAATCCGCCGTGCCGCGCGACATCGGCCAGGAACTGCCCGATCTGTCGGTGGCGATGGAAAGCCTGTTCAGCCAGGTGCGCACCAATCTGGACCATGTGCAGGCGCTGGCCCTGTTCGATCCGGTGACGGGCCTCGCCAACCGCATCAGCTTTTGCCGGCAGGTCGAACGGCTGCTGGCGGAACGCAGCGAGGAGGGGCTTGCCGCCCTGTTCTTCATCGACCTCGACGGGTTCAAGGGCGTCAACGACACGCTGGGCCATGCGGCGGGCGACCAGTTGCTGGCGCGCGTCGCCGGCCGGCTGCGGGAAGTCGCCATGGCGCAGGCCAGCGCGGGCGCGGGCGATTGCCTGATCGGTCGCCTGGCGGGCGATGAATTCACCCTGTTCGTCCCCAGCTTGCCGGACATGGACAGCGCCGGGCGGATCGCCCGCGCCATCCAGTTCGCGCTGCGCGAGCGCTTCGACCTGGGCAGCCAGCATGTCGACCTGGGCGCGTCGATCGGCGTCGCCTGCTATCCTGAACATGGCGACACGCTGTCCGCGCTGCTGCGGTCGGCGGACATCGCCATGTATCATGCCAAGCATCAGGGCCGTAACCGGGCCGAGATGTTCACCACCGAACTGGCGCTGGAAGCCGCCGACCGCGCCGAGCTGGAGCGCGACCTGCTGCTGGGCCTGCAACGGGAGGAGTTCCTGCTGGAATTCCAGCCGCAGATCGAGATCGGCAGCGGCCGGGTCATCGGCGCCGAGGCGCTGATCCGCTGGGCGCATCCGGAACGCGAGCTGGTGATGCCCGGCTCCTTCGTGCCCATCGCGGAGGAAAGCGGCGCCATCGTGGCGCTGGGCGACTGGGTCATGGGCCGGGTGTGCGAGACGGCGGCGCGCTGGTCGCAGGCCGGTGTCAGGCAGCGGATCGCGATCAACATATCCTCCCGCGAACTGGGGCAGGCCGATTTCTTCATGCGCCTGCGTCATGCGATAGACGCGCATCGGGCGCCGGCGATCATGCTGGAACTGGAGATCACCGAATCGCTGGCAATGGGGATGAAGGCGCGGACGCTGGACCAGATCCGCGCCCTGCGGCGGGACGGCGTGCGCATCGCCATCGACGATTTCGGAACCGGCTATTCCAACCTCTCGCGACTGCGCGAATTGCCGGTCGACCGGGTGAAGATCGACCGTTCGCTGGTCCGCGACATCGCCGTTTCGGCCGAAGCCCGCACGATTTGCAGCGCCGTCGTCGGGCTGATCCAGGGATTGGGCATGGAAGTGGTGGTCGAGGGGGTGGAGACCGAGGCGCAGATGGAAATGCTGCGCGTGATCGGCTGCACGCTGTTCCAGGGCTATCATCTGGCGCGGCCGATGGGCGAGGAGGATTATCTCGCCCGCTTCGCCGCGCCCGCGCCGCTGGCCAGGCAACGCTCCGTCTGAGGCGGCGGCCTATTCGCTTCCCGCTCACCCTGAAATGAATGTCGATGGGTCCTGGGCAGCGTGGACAAATTCGGAAATGTCGTGAAATGGCTAATCGCTGACATCAGTTTTCCGTCACCCCGGACTTGATCCGGGGTCCCGCTTTCTTTCTGAGTGCCCGCCTGGAAAAGGCAGCGGGACCCCGGATCAAGTCCGGGGTGACGAACAGGGGGGAGGGGTGACGAAATGGGGAGCGTCCGCTAACCACCCAAATCACTCAGTCCGGCAAGTCTTGAATTTGTCCACGCTGCCTAGCTCGCCAGGGCCTTCGCCGTAACCAGCCGATAGATTTCGGCGAGGTCGCGCAGGTCGGCCAGCGCCACCGCCTCGTCCAGCTTGTGCATGGTCGCGTTATTGAGGCCGAATTCCACCACCGGGCACAGGCGCGAGAGGAAGCGCGCATCGGACGTTCCGCCGGTGGTCGACAGTTCCGCCTCCACGCCCGTCACGTCGCGGATCGCGCCCGCGACCATGTCCGACAGCATGCCCGGCTCCGTCAGGAAGGGTTCGCCGCTGATCTTCGCTTCCACCCTGCCGCCTTCGGCCGCGGCGATGGCGGTGATGCGGTCGACCAGCTCCGCGCCGCCATGCTCATTGTTGAAGCGGATCGAGATGCGCGCCTGCGCGGCGGCGGGGATCACGTTGGTCGTCGGATTGCCGACGTCCAGGTTGGTGATCTCGATATTGCTCGCCTGGAACCAGTCATTGCCCTCGTCCAGCACCAGCGCGTCGATGGCGGAAAGGATGCGGATCAGGCGCGGGATCGGATTGTCGGCCAGATGCGGATAGGCGACATGGCCCTGCACGCCGTCGACATGGATCCACATGTTGACCGATCCGCGCCGGCCGATCTTGATGACGTCGCCCAGCCGCCGCGAGGAGGTTGGCTCGCCCACCAGGCAGAGGTCGGGACGCAGCCCATGGGCGGCCATCCGGTCCATCAGGGCCAGCGTGCCATGGACGGCCGCGCCTTCCTCATCGCCGGTGATGATCAGGCTGATCGTGCCGGGCAGGTCTTCGGGCAGGTCGTGCAGGGCCGCGACATAGGCGGCGATGGCGCCCTTCATGTCGACGGCTCCGCGCCCGTAGAGCAACTCGCCGCGCACCTCCGGCCGGAAGGGATCGCTCGCCCAGCCATTGCCCGGCGGGACCACGTCCAGATGCCCGGCAAAGGCGAAATGCCTGCCCGGCCCGGTCGTCCGCCATGCCAGCAGATTTTCCACCGGGCCGTCCGGCGCCTCCCCGGCCAGGAAGCGGTCGACGGTGAAGCCCAGCGGTTTCAGCATCGCCTCCAGCACGGCGAAAACCTCCCCCGTGGCGGGCGTGACGGAGGGACAGGCGATCAGCTTCTCGGCTATGTCGATCGGGTTGGCATCGGTGCTGGTCTTGCTCATGCGGTTGCGTTAGAGCATTTTGAAGCCGGCTGAAACAGGCGCGGCGCGCAAAATGCGGTGGAGAACAGGGCGCATTTTTGAAGTCGGCGGAAGCGTCGCCGGCGCTGCCGGCAGGAGGACATGTCATGCCCAAGGTCGACCTTGCGGCCATCGAACAGACCAATCGGACAGGCTATCCGCCCGAACATGCTGGCGCGGTGGCGGGGCGATGGGTGCGCAGGCTGGGGCCGGCGACCGGCCTTTCGGATTTCGGCGTCAGCCATGTGGTTCTGAAGCCCGGCGCGGCATCCTCCCAACGGCACTGGCATGAGGATGAGGACGAGTTCGTCGTCATGCTGAGCGGCGAGGCGGTGCTGGTCGAGGAAGGAGGGCGCACGCCGCTGCATGCCGGGGACATGGCATCCTTTCCGAAGGGCGATCCCAACGGCCATCATCTGGTGAACGAAAGCGGCGAGGATTGCGTTTTCCTGGCGGTGGGGCGCGTTCCGCTGGGGGATGCGCATTATCCCGACATCGACATGCAATGGGTCGGGGGCAGCTATCGCCGCAGGAATGGAAGCGGCTTTTGAGGCTGGACCGCCGGGCATTGATGGCCACTCTGGGCGCCGCGATGACGGCTCCCAAGGCCCTGGCCGCGTCCCCCGCCGGGGTGGTGAAGCCGCCCCGGCTGCGCCCCGGAGACAAGGTGGGCCTGATCGAGCCGGCGGGTTTCACCGACGATGCCTTCGACCTCGATCTGGTCAAGGAAACGATCGTCGCCATGGGGCTGGTGCCCAAGCCCGCCCGGCATCTGGTCGAACGTCACGGCTATCTGGCCGGGACCGATGCCGACAGGGCGGCCGACGTCAACGCGATGTTCGCCGATCCGGAGGTGCGGGCGGTATTCGCCACCCGGGGCGGATGGGGCTGCGCGCGCATCTTGCCCTATCTCGACTTCACGAAGATCAGGGCCAATCCCAAGCTGCTGGTCGGATTTTCCGACATCACCGCGCTGCATCTGGCCTTCGCGGCGCGGGCGGGTTTCGTCACCATCCACGGCCCAAATGCGGCGAGCAGTTGGCCGCGCTTTTCCTGGGACGCCTTCCGCGCCGTCGCCTTCGAAGGGGCGACGCCGCTGATGGCCAATCCGGAGGGGCATGAGGACCGGCTGGTGCAACGCAGCGGGCGCATCCTGACCTTCCGGGGCGGGAAGGCGAGCGGGCGGCTGCTGGGCGGGAACCTGACCGTGCTCTCGACGCTGATGGGAACGCCTTGGCTGCCGGATTTCGACGGCGCGATCCTGTTCATCGAGGATGTGAGCGAGCAGCCCTATCGAATCGACCGGATGCTGACCCAATTGGCGCTCGCCGGCGTGCTGGGCAGGGTGGCGGGCGTGGCGTTCGGGCAATGCACCGATTGCGGCCCCAGCGGCGCCTCCTATGGCGGGTTCACCCTGGCGGAGGTGTTGCAGCAGCATCTTGCGCCCCTGGGCGTGCCGGCTTTCCAGGGCGCGCTGTTCGGCCATGTCGCCAGCCAGTTCAGCCTGCCGGTCGGCTGCCGGGCGGAGATCGACGCCGACGCGGGAACGATCCGGCTGCTGGAGGCGGCGGTTCGCTGAAAGGAGCGACGACATCGAGCCGAGAATTCAGTCCTTGTCGTCGGTGGGCCGCACATAGGCGCCGCGCCCGTCGGGCGGGACGAGCGACCTGTCCTGGATCGTCAGGACGAGCGTGCGAAAGCCGGGTTCGGGCACGTCCCTGGTCTTTTCGGAGGTAAGGATGACGGCGCCGTCCCTCTCGGCCCACCGCCCCTCCGCGAACAGGTCGAGCGCGCCATAGACCAGATACCATTGGAAGCGGCCGTCCGGATGCAGCATCAGTTCGGACCCCGTCTCCATCACGCCGCGCAGATAATAGTGCCCCGCCCGCTCGGCGGCTTGCGCCCAGGCCGGCCCGGCCAGGACCGCGGCAAGGGGGAGAAGGGCGGTGAGGACGCGCATCGGGCGATGCTATCGCAGGATGGCCCGGCGGAACAGGCCTGCCATGCGCGCGGGCTACGCCCGACGCGGCGGGACGCCTGCCCAAGGCATCGTGCCCCTGCGAAGGCAGGAGCCCAGTCCCGCCCTCCCGCTTGAACTGGGCTTTCATGGCCCCCAATGCCCGCAAGGCCTCAGCGCGCCGCGCTCGACGCGATCCCGGCCCTTTCCCCGACCGCGATCCTTCGCTAAAGCCGCCCGATGATCCTCGTCATCGACAATTATGACAGCTTCACCTGGAACCTCGTCCATTATCTCATGGAACTGGGCGCGCAGGTGGACGTCGTCCGCAACGACGCCATCTCCGCCGGGCAGGCGCTCTCCACCGGCGCGCAGGCTTTCCTGCTGTCTCCCGGCCCGTGCACCCCCAATGAGGCGGGGGTCAGCCTGGACCTCGTCGCCGCCTGCGCCGATGCGGGCGCGCCGCTGCTGGGCGTATGCCTGGGCCATCAGTCGATCGGCCAGCATTTCGGCGGCAAGGTGGTGCGCGGCGGCCTGATGCACGGCAAGACCTCCCCCGTCACCCATGACGGCAGCGGCCTGTTCCAGGGGCTGCCTTCGCCCTTCACCGCCACCCGCTATCATTCGCTGATCGTGGAGGAGATTCCCGAAACGCTGATCGTCAACGCCACCAGCGAGGACGGCTCCGTCATGGGTTTCCGGCATCGCGACCTGCCGATCCATTCGGTTCAGTTCCACCCGGAAAGCATCGCCACCGAACATGGCCATGACATGCTGGCGAACTTCATGCGGATCGCGGGCATTCCGGTTCGGGAACGCGTGACGGGCTGAACCGCTTTCCTTTTCGGCCCCGCCAGCGGTCCTCATACCTCCAAGGCCGCAGCGACTTTCGCGCATCCCATCTCGACTCCGGCGCCGTCCCATGATTAAGGCAGCGACGATGACCCGCCTGCCCGATCCAACCCTGCCCCTCGACGCGCAACAGGCCGCAACGGCCTTCGACCTGCTGTTCGATGCCGACCTGCCGGAAGAGGAGATCGCCGGCTTTCTCGTCGCCATGGCCCGACGGGGCGAGACGGCGACGGAGATCGCCGCCGCCGCCCGCGCCATGCGCCATCGCATGATCCCGGTCACGGCTCCGGCGGGCACGATCGATGTCTGCGGCACGGGCGGGGACGGGCACCATACGCTCAATGTCTCGACCGCCGTGTCGTTGGTGGTCGCGGCCGCGGGCGTCCCGGTGGCCAAGCACGGCAATCGCGCCGCCTCCTCCAAGGCCGGCGCCGCCGACACGCTGGAAGCGCTCGGCCTGGACCTGGACCGCGCCGCCGCGACAGCCGAAGCGACGCTGGCCGATCTCGGCATCTGCTTCCTGTTCGCGCAGAACCATCATCCCGCGCTCAGGCGGCTCGGCCCCATTCGCCGGGCGATAGGCGAACGCACCATCTTCAACCTGATGGGGCCGCTTGCCAATCCGGCCGGGGTGCGCCGCCAACTGGTCGGCATCGCCCGCCCGGACTATGTCCCCATCTATGCGGAGGCGCTGGCGGAACTGGGCGTCGACCATGCGATGATCGTTTCCGGCGACGAAGGGCTGGACGAACTGTCGCTGGCCGGCGGCAACGCGCTGGCGGAGGTGAAAGGCGGCGGCCTGGTCGCGATGCGTCGCCTGACTGCCACTGAATTCGGCCTTTCCACCCATCCGGTCGAGGCCATCAGGGGCGGCGACCCCGCCCATAACGCCGCCGCCCTGCGCGCCCTGTTGCAGGGCGAAACCGGGCCCTATCGTGACGCGGTGCTGCTGAACGCCGCCGCCGCCCTTGTCGTCGCGGACGCCGTGTCCGATTTCCGCGAGGGCGTGGAGGAAGCCGCCGAAACCATCGACCGGGGCCTTGCCAACGCGTTGCTCAATTGCTGGATAGCTTTCAAATGACCAACAAGCTGATCGAAATCTGCAACGCGAAGCGCGATGAGGTCGCCCGGCGCAAGGCCGCCACGCCCATATCCTCGCTTCACGCCCGCGCCGCCGCACAGACGCCGCCGCGCGGCTTCCGCAAGGCGCTGGACGATGCCGCCCGCTCCGGCTTCGGCCTGATCGCGGAGGTCAAGAAGGCCAGCCCGTCCAAGGGCCTGATCCGCCCCGATTTCGATCCGCCCGCCCATGCCCGCGCCTATGCGGCGGGGGGCGCCGCCTGCCTGTCGGTGCTGACCGACGAACCCTATTTCCAGGGGCATGACGATTATCTGGTCGCCGCCCGGTCCGCTTGCGCCCTGCCGGTGCTGCGCAAGGATTTCATGGTCGATCCCTGGCAGGTGCTGGAAAGCCGGTCGTTCGGCGCCGACGCGATCCTGATCATCGTCGCCGCGCTGGACGACAACCAGATGGCGGAGATAGAGGACGCCGCCCTTGGCCTGGGCATGGATGCGCTGGTCGAAGTGCATGACGCGCAGGAACTGGAGCGGGCGATGAAGCTGCGTTCCCGCCTGATCGGCGTCAACAATCGCGACCTGCGCGACTTCACCGTCGATTTCGCCCGCACCTATGAACTGGTGGGGCAGGCGCCGGAGGGCTGCACCTTCGTCGCGGAAAGCGGCATCGGCGGCCATGACGACCTGATCGCCATGTCTGACCATGGCGTGCGCTGCTTCCTGGTCGGGGAAACGCTGATGAGGCAGGCGGACGTCGAAGCCGCCACGCGCAAGCTGCTGACGGGGCGATGAGCAAGCTCACCCATCTGGACGAGGAGGGATCGGCCCATATGGTCGACGTCTCCGCCAAGGCGACGACGACGCGCAAGGCCGTTGCCGGCGGGCGCATCAGCATGACCCCCGAAGCCGCAGCAGCGATCGCGCAGGGATTGGTGAAGAAGGGCGACGTGCTGGCCGTAGCCCGCGTGGCCGGCATCATGGCGGCGAAGCGGACCGCCGACCTCATCCCGCTCTGCCACCCGATCCCGCTCAGCTCCATCAGCATCGACCTCGATCTGGACGGCAGCGGCGTGTCCGTGACGGCGACCGCGAAGACGGCCGGCCAGACCGGCGTGGAGATGGAGGCGCTGACCGCCGCGTCGGTCGCGTTGCTGACGGTCTATGATATGGCCAAGGCGCTGGATAAGGGCATGGTGATCGGCGAGGTGCGCCTGCTGGCCAAGAGCGGCGGCAAGTCCGGCGGCTGGACGGCCGGAGACGGACCGGCATCATGAGCCTGCTTCCGGTCGCGGAGGCGCAAAGCCGCCTGATGGCGCTGGCGACGCCACTGCCGACGGAGCAGTTGGCCGTTCCCGCCTGCGCCGGACGCTGGCTGACGGAGGATGTCGTCGCGCTGCGCGACCAGCCCTGGGCCGACCTTTCCGCCATGGACGGCTATGCCGTTCGCGCCGCCGAATGGCCGGGGCCGTGGCAGGTCGCTGCCGAAAGCGCGGCCG
>NZ_ATDO01000072.1:0-23339 GCF_000445085.1 Sphingobium sp. HDIP04
GCGGGCCGCCGCCGCCGCCGCTCGAACCCGGCCAGGCCTGCCGCATCTTCACCGGCGCGCCCTTGCCGCAGGGCGCGGACAGCATCCTGATCCAGGAAAACGCCGCGCGCCAAGGCGATGTGCTGCGCGGATTGGACGAGGCGCTGGCGACCGGCCGCCATGTCCGCCCGGCCGGTTCCGATTTCGGAAAGGGCGGCCTTTTGCTGAAGGCCGGCGGCGCGCTTGGCCCCGCGCAGATCGCGCTGGCCGTGCTTGGCGGCCATGCTGCGTTGCCCGTCTCGCGCCGGGCGCGGGTCGCGCTGCTCTCCACCGGCAACGAACTCGTGCCGCCCGGCATGCCGACGCAGCCGGGCCAGCTTCCCTCATCCAACGCGCCCATGCTGGCGGCAATGCTTTCCGGCCTCTCTTGCGACGTCGTCGACTTGGGCATCGTGCCCGACGATCTGCCGGGCACGGTCCGGGCCTTCGTCCGCGCCAGCGAAGCCGACATCATTCTTTCGACCGGCGGCGCGTCGGTGGGCGATCACGACTTCGTCCGTCCGGCCTTCGTCCAGGCGGGCGGCGCGCTCGATTTCTGGAAGATCCGCATGCGGCCTGGCAAGCCGCTGATGGCGGGGACATTGGGTTCCGCCGTCTTCCTGGGCCTGCCGGGCAATCCGGTGTCCGCCTTCGTGACGGCGACCCTGTTCCTGCTTCCGCTTGTCCGCCATATGATGGGCGCGGCGTCGCCCCTGCCGCGCACCGCGCCCGCAACGCTCGCCGCCCCGCTGCCCGCCACGGGGGAACGGGACGATTATCTACGCGCCTTCCGCACCGAAGCCGGCATCGTTTCCGTGACGTCGCAGGACAGCGCCGCCACCGCCGCGCTCGCCATGGCGGACTGCCTTATCCTGCGCCCCGCCGGTTCGGCCCCGGCAGCCGCCGGCGATCCCGTCACGGTCCTCCCCCTCGCATAAGGAAAGGGGCCGCCCAGGCGACCCCCTTCCCGTGCAGTCCTGATGGATGGCGGCGACAATCCGGCCGCGCCGGAACGCCGCCTTACCCGTTCAGCGCTGCTGCTTGCCGGGCGACTTGTCTTGACGGCGCTCGTCGCCCATCTGGCCTTGCCGGTTTTCCTGCTGCTGCTGGCGTCCCCCCTGGCGGGAGCGGTCGCCGCCCTGCTGGTCGCGACGTTGATCGCCGCCCTGATTGTTCTGGTTGGCCATGTTTCTCTCCTATTCACCTTCATCGGGGAAGGCAGGCTTTAAACGGCCCGTGGCCTCCCGCGTTCCCGTAAACGCGGCCAACGGTTAGGCGCTTGACTTGCCCCGTTCCGTTTCCTATGCGTTCTCCATCCGTTCCAAGGAGGGCAAGGCGAGATGTTGACACCCAAGCAACAGGAATTGCTGAGCTTCATTCAGACCCGGCTGGAGGAGGGGGGCGTGTCTCCCTCTTTCGAGGAGATGAAGGAAGCGCTGGACCTGCGGTCCAAATCCGGCATCCACCGCCTGATCAACGCGCTGGAGGAGCGAGGCTTCATCCGCCGGCTGCCCAATCGCGCCCGCGCCCTGGAGGTGCTCAAGCTGCCCGACGCCATGCATCGCGCGCCCAAGCTGGTCGTGCCGGCCAAGGCGCCGCTGACGAGCGGTCCGGCGTTGAGCCAGCCGCCGGTCGCCGCCAACGACATATTGGAGATTCCGCTGCATGGCCGCATCGCGGCCGGCGTGCCGATCGAGGCGCTGGAGGGGCAGAACATGCTTTCAGTCCCCGCCGCGCTGCTGGGCACCGGAGATCATTATGCACTGGAGGTGGCTGGGGATTCGATGGTCGAGGCAGGCATACTCGATGGCGATTTCGCGCTGATCCAACGCACCGACGTTGCGCGGGAGGGGCAGATCGTCGTCGCGCTGATCGACGAAAATGAAGCGACGCTCAAATATTTCCGGCGGGAAGGGCCGAAGGTTCGGCTCGATCCCGCAAACAGCGCCTATGAGCCGCAAATCTACGATCCGCGGCAGGTCCGCATCCAGGGCAAGCTGGCCGGGTTGCTGCGCCGCTATAACTGACCGCCCCTGTGTCCGCGCGGCCGAGCGGAGGGTCGCGCGATCCACGGGTGCTCGTCATTCGATGCCTTCGCGCCGCGGAGGGCGCCATGGTCCAGATCGATGGCCAGGCCGCCCGTCCGGGCGAGGAACCGTCGATCCGCCTTCAGCCAGCGGGGGCGACAGGCGCCCGGCAGGCGACGGTCGCTGACGACGATGTCCGCATGGGCGCAGTCCCGCGCCAGTATCGCATTGTCGATCTTCACGCTGCTCCGCGTCAGCAGCAGGTTCCAGTACCGGCCTCCACCCCTCAGGCGAACGGCGCAGAGATCGGGAGAACAGCGCGCCTGGGGCAGCGTCGTCAATGCCTGCAAGGTGCCGTCATGACCCGCGCTTTCCGCCATGACGTCGCGGGCATATCCGCCGGCGCGGGCGCGCAGCATCGCCATGCCGCCATCGGCGGTGCGCAGCGCGACATGGCGGCCATCGCCGCTGATCAATATGGCGGGCATCGGGCTGGCCAGGATCATCGTCATGCCCGCGGACACCGGCATCAGGCCCGCCCAGCGCCACCCGCTTCGCCATAGCAGGCACCACAGCATGCCCATCAGGATCAGGCCGAACACCGCGCCCGACTGTGCAGGGGCCAGCACCACCGCCCAGGGGCTGGACGCCACGCCATGGGCGACCAGCAACAGCAGGTCGAGCGCCCGCGCCGTGAGCCACCAGAAGGGCGCGCCCCATCCGCCCAGGTCGAACAGCAAAGCCATCGCCTCCAGCGGCATGACGACCAGGGTGGTGAGCGGTATCGCCACCAGATTGGCGACCGATCCCAGCATTCCCGCCTTGTGGAAATGGAACAGCGCAATCGGCGCCAGCACCAGTTCCACGGCCAGCCCCGTCGCCAGCATGCCCGCCAGATTGCGCCCGATCCGGCGCCACATCGCCTCGTCACGCGCAGCCACGAAGGTACGGAAGGCCGGATGCTCGCCCAGCGACACCAGGGCGATCACCGCCGCGAAGCTCATCTGGAAACTCGGCCCCACCAAGGCTTCGGGCCAGAGGACCAGCACCACCAGCGCCCCTGCCGCCACCAGCCTGAGGGTGATCGCGTCGCGCCCCATCGCCATCCCGCCCAGCACCAGCAAGGCAGCGATGCAGGAGCGCACGGTCGGCACTTCGGCCCCGGTCAGCAACGTATAGCCGATGCCCGCCAGTGCTCCTCCGCCCGCGGCGACCAGCATCAGCGGCCGGTCGAGCGCCGCCCGTCGGCTGAGCGCCATCATCCGCATCAGCAGGAAGATCACCGCAGCGATCAGGGCCGTCACATGCAGGCCGCTGATCGACAGCAGGTGCGCAAGGCCGCTGCGCCGCATCGCCTCCGCATCCGCTTGCGCGATCGAGCCCTGATCGCCCGTGGCCAGGGCAGCGGCGATGCCGGCGCCCTTGCCCGGAACGCGCTCCAGAACATGCTCGAACAGGCGCGTCCTCAATCGGGGGGCGGCCGTGGCGGGCCGCAGGACCGCGACCGGCGGCAGCGCGCGCCCGGTCGCGCCGATGCCCTTGAAATAGGCGCGGCGCGCAAAATCGTAGCCGCCCGGCAGGCTGGGCGGCGCGGGCGGCATCAACCTTGTGCGGAAAGCGATAATGGCGCCCTCTCCGACTCCCGCCGGCATCGACGCATCGTCAAGATTGACGCGCACCAGCGAGGGCAGGGCGGGCATGCCGATCGGCCGGACCAGCACGCGACTCATGCGTTGCGCGGGCAGCCTTTCGACCGACCGGACCTCTCCCTTCAGCGCGACGAAGGTGGGGCGGGCAAGGGGCGGCGATCCCAGCATCATCGATTTCCCCCAGACCAGCAGACATCCCGCGCAGGCCAGAAGTCCCCCGGCGATGATCGCCCGGCGCATCCGCCCGCCCGGCGGCAAGAGCAGCGCGCCGCAGGCCGCGGCCAGCATCGTGCAACAAAAGGCCAGCCATTCCAGTCGATTAGGAAGAACGAACCAGGCCGCTATGCCGATCGCCAGCGCGACCGGAACCCATAAGGGCAGGCGTTCGCGCTCCTCCTCCAGCCAAAGCTCCAGCCCGCGCCCAATCCGCGCCGCTTTCCCCCGGACAGAAGTGACAACGGAGGTTTGTCGTGGCTCGAAAGCCATGCTAGGGGGCGTCGCGATCATGGATGTGTCGGGTGGCTAATCGGGCGAATGTCAGGGAATGAAGCGGTGAGTGCTACAGGTTCGAACAAGCAGGTAGTAACCCGTTTTGCGCCGTCGCCCACTGGTTTTCTTCACATCGGCGGAGCGCGCACCGCGCTTTTCAACTGGCTGTTCGCGCGCCATCATGGCGGCAAGTTCCTGCTGCGGATCGAGGATACCGACCGGGCCCGCTCCACGGAAGAGGCGGTCGCCGCCATATTCGACGGGCTGGAATGGCTGGGCCTGGGCGGCGACGAGCCTGCGGTCTTCCAGTTCGAGCGGACGCCGCGCCATGCCGAGGTGGCGAACCAGTTGCTCGCGGGCGGCCATGCCTATCGCTGCTATGCGACGCCGGAGGAACTGGCGGAACTGCGCGAACAGCAGCGCGCCGCCAAGCAGCCTATGCGCTATGACGGGCGCTGGCGCGACCGCGATCCGTCGGAGGCTCCCGAAGGCGCGCCCTTCGTCATCCGCCTGAAGGCGCCGCGCGAGGGCGAGACGGTGATCGAGGACGCCGTGCAGGGGCGCGTCGTCGTGCAGAATGCGGAACTGGACGACATGATCCTGCTGCGTTCCGACGGCACGCCCACCTATATGCTGGCCGTGGTGGTCGACGATCATGACATGGGCGTCACGCATGTCATTCGCGGAGACGACCATCTCAACAACGCCTTCCGCCAGCTAGGCATCATAAGGGCGATGGGTTGGGAAGAACCCGTCTACGCCCATATCCCGCTGATCCACGGGGCCGACGGGGCCAAGCTGTCGAAGCGGCACGGCGCGCTGGGCGTCGACGCCTATCGCGACGAAATGGGCATGCTGCCCGAAGCGGTGCTCAACTATCTGCTGCGCCTGGGCTGGGGCCATGGCGATGAGGAGATCATCTCCCGCGACCGGGCCGTGGAACTGTTCGACATTGCGGGCGTCGGCCGTTCGCCCTCGCGCTTCGACATCAAGAAGCTGGAGAATCTGAACGGCCATTATCTGCGCGAAGCCGACGATGCGCGGCTGGCGGCATTGGTCGCGCCAAGGGTCGCGGCCCGGCTGGGCATCGCCTTGCCCGAGGGCGGGCAGGAACTGCTGGCCGCCGCCATGCCGTCGCTCAAGCCCCGCGCCAGGACGCTTAACGAAATTGCCGAGGGCGCGGAATTCCTGTTCAAAAATTGCCCGCTCGATTTTGACGAGAAGGCCCTGGCTCTGCTAGACGACTCCGCGCGCGCGCTGCTGGGGAAGACGGCCGACGCTCTTGCACCCGTCCAGTCCTGGACGGTCGAAGCGATCGAGGAAGCGATACGCCGCGTGGCGGAGGATGCCGGCCTCGGGCTTGGAAAGGTCGCGCAGCCTTTGCGCGCGGCGTTGACCGGTCGCACGGTTTCGCCGGGAATTTTCGACGTCCTTTTCCTTCTGGGGAAGGCGGAGAGCTTGGAACGATTGTCCGCTGTGAGGCACGCATCGGGCAATTGAAGTATCAGGAGAACACCATGTCGGATAACAATGCCATTTTGAGCGTCGGGGGCGACGCGAAAGACTATGCCATTCTGAACGGCACGGTCGGCCCGCAGGTCATCGACGTCCGCAAGCTCTACGCCAACACCGGCATGTTCACCTACGATCCCGGCTTCACCTCTACCGCGAGCTGCGATTCGGGCCTGACCTATATCGACGGCGACAAGGGCATCCTGCTGCATCGCGGCTATCCCATCGACCAGCTTGCCGAACAGTCCAGCTTCATGGAGGTCAGCTACCTGCTCCTCAACGGCGAACTGCCGTCGAAGAAGGAACTGGAAGATTTCACCCGCACCATCACGCGCCACACCATGGTGCATGAACAACTCACCACCTTCTATCGCGGTTTCCGCCGCGACGCGCACCCGATGGCGATCATGTGCGGCGTGGTCGGCGCGCTGTCGGCCTTCTACCATGATTCGACCGACATCAACGATCCGGAACAGCGCAAGATCGCCAGCCACCGCCTGATCGCGAAGATGCCGACGATCGCGGCGATGGCTTACAAATATTCGGTCGGCCAGCCCTTCGTCTATCCGCGCAACGACCTTAGCTACACCGCCAACTTCCTGAACATGACCTTCTCCGTCCCGGCGGAGGAATATGTCATCGATCCGGTCGTGGTCGACGCGATGGACAAGATCTTCACGCTGCATGCCGACCATGAGCAGAATGCGTCGACCTCGACCGTGCGTCTGGCCGGTTCTTCGGGCGCCAACCCCTTCGCCTGCATCGCGGCGGGCATCGCCTGCCTCTGGGGCCCGGCGCATGGCGGCGCGAACGAAGCCGCGCTCAACATGCTGCGCGAAATCGGCACCGTCGACCGCATTCCGGAATATATCGCCCGTGCCAAGAACAAGGACGATCCGTTCCGCCTGATGGGCTTTGGTCACCGCGTCTACAAGAATTACGACCCGCGCGCGACCGTCATGCAGAAGACCGCGAAGGACGTGCTGGAGAAGCTGGGCGTCAACGACCCGATCTTCGACGTGGCGAAGGAACTGGAGCAGATCGCGCTCAACGATCCTTATTTCATCGAGAAGAAGCTCTATCCGAACGTCGACTTCTATTCGGGCGTGATCCTGTCGGCCATCGGCTTCCCGACCGAGATGTTCACCGTGCTGTTCGCGCTCGCCCGCACCGTCGGCTGGGTCGCGCAGTGGAACGAGATGATCTCCGACCCCGCGCAGAAGATCGGTCGCCCGCGCCAGCTCTACACCGGCCCGGCGCAGCGCGACTATGTGCCGGTCGAAAAGCGCTGAACGGCGCTCAATGAGATAGGGAGGCGGCGCCCGTTTGAGGCGCCGTTTTTCGTTCTGGCGGGGATGGGCGTGGCTGAAGTTGGCCGTCTCCCGGCATTCAGAATTCCCAGACGCTGCTCGTCCCGCCGCCTTCGCGGGACCATCGGCCGTTTACTCCATGCTTCTTACTCCACCCTTCCCCAAAGCCGCCGCACTGGTTAGAGCCGCCTCATGATCGGCCGTCTTACCTTGAGCGATTTCCGCAACCATGCGGATGCGCTGATCATGCCCGATCACAGCTTCATCGTGCTGACCGGCGATAATGGCGCGGGCAAGACCAACATATTGGAAGCCGTGTCGATGCTGGCGCCGGGACGCGGCCTGCGCGGAGCGGCCCTGCGCGACATGGCGCGCCAGGACGGGGCGGGCGGCTTCGGCATAGCGGCGGAGGTGGATGGAGTGATGCTGGGGACCGGCGTCCTCGCCTCCGCCCCCGACCGGCGGCAGGTGCGTATCGGCGGCGTCGCCTCCTCCGCCAACGCGCTGGCGGATCATCTGTCCATTGTCTGGCTCACCCCCGCCATGGACCGGCTGTTCATGGACAGTCCGGGCGGGCGACGGCGTTTCCTGGACCGGCTGACGCTGGCGCTTCACCCCGGCCATGCCGCGCACAGCGCCCGCTATGAGGCGGCGATGCGGGCGCGCAACCGGCTGCTGAACGATCTGTCCGCCGCCGATCCTTCCTGGCTGAGCGCGCTGGAAACGCAGATGGACGAGCATGGCACGGCCCTTGCCGCCGCCCGCGCCGATCTGGTGGGCCGCTTGCAAGCCGCGCTGGAGGAACAGCCCGACCATCCCTTCGCCCGTCCGCTGCTGGCGATAGAGGGGGAAGGGGAGGGCGAGGAACCCCTGGGGTTCCGCCTGTCCCGCGAGCGCCGCCGCGACGCCGCCGCCGGGCGAACCTTGTCCGGCCCGCACCGGCAGGATCTGGCCGTCGTCCACGCCGCCAAGGCGCAGCCTGCCGCGCTTTGCTCGACAGGCGAGCAGAAGGCCTTGCTGCTCTCCGTCCTGCTCGCCCATGCGGCGCTGGTTTCGGCCCATCGCGGCCAGCCGCCGGTGCTGTTGCTTGACGAAGTGGCGGCGCATCTCGATCCGTCGCGGCGGGCCGCGCTGTTCGACCGGCTGCGCGAAACCGGCGGCCAGGTCTGGATGACGGGAACGGAACCGGGACTTTTCAACGACTTGCCCATGGCTAGCCGGTTCGGCATAACGGCCGGGCAGGTCTTTCGTTCCGCAGATTGACGCGCTGCAACAACGACTCGTCGCTGGCTGCTTTTCATCCCGTCCGGCGTCTGCCCTAAAACGTCTCACGGGGTTAAGTCGTTCCAATAATCGGGGGTCGCATTCCTATGATCGGTGGTTTTCGCGCTATTGCCGCAGCGGCAACGCTTGCACTCGGCGCCCTGATCACGACCCCGGCCGCCGCCGGCGTCCTGCAATGCGCGCCCTTCGCCCGGCAGGTTTCCGGCATAGAGCTTTACGGCAACGCCAATAGCTGGTGGAGCCAGGCCGAGGGCCGCTATGAGCGCGGCCATGAACCCCGCGTCGGCGCCGTCCTTGCCTTCTCCGCCAGCCGTTCCATGCCGGTCGGCCATGTCGCCATGGTCAGCAAGGTGGTCAGCGAGCGCGAGGTGCTGCTGACCCATGCCAACTGGTCCTATCGCGGCGGCATAGAGCGCAACGTCCGCGCCATCGACGTGTCCCCGAACAATGACTGGACCGACGTGCGCGTCTGGTATGGCCCGATCGGCGACCTGGGCCTTCGCCCGAACCCGGCCAAGGGCTTCATCTACGCGCACAAGGCGGGCGAGGCTCCGGTGCAGATCGCCATGGCGGATCGCGCGACCGCGGGCGCCGAGGCCGCCCGTGGTGCTTTCTGACATTTTAACCATTTCCTAAGGGCTGCCGCCTAGTTTTCTTGGCGGTGGGGCGATTCTGAGACTTTTGGGGTCGCATGAAAGTGGGAATGATGCGCTGGGCAGCCTTGCTGCTGGCGGGCTTGGCGACGACGCCCGTGCTGGGCGCGACCGTGCTGCAATGCGTGCCCTATGCGCGCACCGTGTCCGGCGTCCGGATCTATGGCGACGCGCTGACCTGGTGGGACAAGGCGGAAAATCATTATAAGCGCGGCCATGCGCCCCGCAGGGGCGCGGTGCTGGCCTTCCGTCCCGTCGGCCCGATGGTGCTGGGCCATGTCGCGGTGGTCAGCAGGGTGCTGGACGACCGGCGCGTGCTGATCCGGCATGCCAACTGGTCGGCGCCCGGCGCGATCGAGGAGGATGTGCTGGCAGTCGACGTGTCCGAGGAAGGCGACTGGAGCGCGGTGCGCGTCTGGCACAGCCCGACCAACCAGATGGGCGCGCGCAGCAACCCGACCTTCGGCTTCATCTATCCCGACAAGCCGCAATTGCGCGAGTTCCGGCCAGACCCGGCGCTAGGCGTCAGCACGCGCTTCGCCAGCATGACCGTCGTCAAGGATGATCCGGAGGAGGAGGCCGCCTCGCCGCGCCGGGCCGCCGCCTCGCCGCCGCGCCTGGCGCTCGACCTGCGCGCCATCGGTTATGCCGATGCGACGCCTTCGGCCCGTTCGCTGCGCGACATCATCGCGGACGTGAAGCGGGACTCTGCCCTTCGTTGAAGCGTCCCGGCGTTCCTGCGAAGGCAGGAACCCGGTTCCTTTTCAGGCAGCGCAGGCGAAAATCATTCTGCCTTGTCCGCCGCTTCCTCCGCGCCCTCGGCAGGATTCTCGAACCAGGCCTCGACCGGCCCGGACAGCTTGATCGTCAGCGGCTGGCCGTGACGGTCGCGGGTCTTGCCCGCCGCCACGCGAATCCAGCCTTCGGAGATGCAATATTCCTCGACATCGTTGCGGACGCGGTCCTTGAAGCGGATGCCGATGCCCCGCTGGAGCACGTCCATGTCGAAAAAGGGACTCTTCGGGTTGGTGGAAAGGCGGTCGGGGGGCGTATCGCTCATGATGGTCCAAATCCTGTCAATCTGGGCGCGGCCTAGCCTCCAGGCCCACCTGCCGTCAACCGTTACGGTCCATCGTCGACATCGCAGAAGATGCGCCGGATAACCCCCTGCGCCAGCCAGGACTGGAAACGGGCATGTGCATCGGCCAGATCCAGGAAGGGGTAGGCGACCGGCCGTTCCCCCGCCGCCCGGCTGGCGACGACCAGCCGCATCATGGCATCGGGGGCCGTGGTCAATATGCGCCCGCGCCGGTCGGTTGCGGCGCTGTTGACGCCGACTACATGGCCATCCTCGGCAAAGACCGGCCCGCCGCTGATGCCCGACAAAGTGCCGTCGCCCATCGGAATGCGCGCATGTTCGGCCCAGGCGAGCACGGGCTGCGTATCCTGCCCAGCGCCGCGTCGGGCGCGGGCGGCGCCGATCAGTTCCGATATGACCAGCGTCGGTTGTCCGCCCGGAAAGCCCATATGATAGCCGACCGATCCGGGCGGCGGCATGCGGTCCGACAGCGGCAGCGCGTGGTCGCTCGCCACGCCGCCGCGCACCAGCGCCGCATCGGCCTCCCGGCTTTCGACCAGGCGCGACACGGGACGGGCGAAGCCGCCCTGCTCTATGCCGACCCGCGCGCAGCCATGGGTGACATGCTCGGCGGTCAGCCAGGCGCCGTCCCGGTCGATGGCGAAGGTCGTGCCCATGCTGTCGGCAGGCGCCTCCGTCCGTTCCTCGATGACGAAGCTCTCATCGCTCCATTGCGGCATCGGCCGGCGCGGCGAGCGCGGGTCGAACGGCTCGACATGCAGCGGGGTGGGCTTGGTGACCTCGCTGATCCACAGCAGGGCGAGGATGATGCCGAGCAGGCCGGGCAGACAGCCGAAGCGTCGGCCCGCCATGGCTCAACCCGCGACCGCGCCGGCGGTGAGGCAGGCTATGGCGACCTTCATCATGGCGAGGAAGATGGCGGCGGACCGTTCGTCCGCCTCGATCCGGGTCGGCAGCGAACCGAGCAGGAAATCGACCGCGCGAAAGGCGATGAGTTGCAGGATCAGCGTCACGCTGCCCCAGATCATGATGTCCCAGACATTGACCGATCCCGCCAGGCAGAAACCCAATGGCATGGCCAGCCCGATCGCAGCCCCGCCCAGCGAGATCGCCGCGGCCCCATTGCCCGCCCGGATCAGCGCGAATTCGTCATGCGGGGTGATCCACATGTAAAGCGCCAGCGCCGCCAGCCATGCCAGCGTTGCGGAGGCGAGGTGCAGCAGGAAGATGGGCAGGCCGGACAGCAGGCTCTGGATGACGGGCATGGGATCGGTCATCCCGTCAAAATGCCGCAAGCGCTTGCCGGGCGCAATCGCGATAGATGCCGGAATGGGCGGGCCTTTCCAATCCTCCCCATCGGCGGATGGGGAGGGATTTCATGGCAAAAGGTCAGGTCAATTGCACACCCGCACCTTCACGCGCCGGTCGCGATAATGATTGTAGCGCCATTCGGTCCAGCAACGCTGGCGATAATGCCCGCGCCAGGACCGCCGGTCGCCGCGCCAATAGCGGCGGTCGGCATGCCGCCAGTCGCGCCGCCCGTCCCAGCGCCTGTCGTCCCAACGCCTGTCGTCCCAACGATCGCCGCGATAGCCGTCGCGATAGCCATAGCCGCCATAATATTGCGCCTGTGCAGGGGCCACGCTCGCCCCCATGGCGGTGATCGCCAGGCCCAGGGCGGCAGCGCCCTTCCACAAGATGTTCATGTCCGTTTCTCCTCAGCATGCACGCCCGTCGCCGGGGTCATGAAGGAAAGATGCTCCGGCCTTACTGAACCGTCCGGGAACGGCGTCGTCAGCCAATGTTCATGGATGGATCAGCGGCCCCGAAGGGCGCTTTCCGCCTCCAGCATATAGTCGCGGGTGATCGGCAGGCTGCGGCGGTCGCGAACATATTGGACCTGGTAATTCACCATGCCGCCATGTTCGAACACGGTGGCCGCGCCCGCCAGATAGAAGGTCCATAAGCGGAAGAATCGTTCGTCGTACAGGGCGATGATGTCCGCCTTGTGCGCCAGCGTCCGCTTGTACCATTGGCGGATGGTGAGGCCGTAATGGATGCGCAGCACCTCTACATCCGTGACCATCAGGCGCGTGCCCTCGCTGCCCTGGATCATTTCCGACAAGGCGGGGATATAGCCGCCGGGGAAGATATATTTCCGGGTGAAGGCGTCCGTGATGCCCGGCCCGTCGACCCGGCCGATGGTGTGGACCAGCATCACCCCGTCCGGCGTCAGCAATTCGCGGCACTTGTTGTAGAAGGTGCGGTAATCCCCGGTCCCGACATGTTCGAACATGCCGACCGAAACGATGCGGTCGAAGGGGCCGTCGATGTCGCGATAGTCGATCAGTTCGAAGCGCACATGGTCGGCCACGCCCGCATCCTGCGCCCGCTGCCGCGCGACCTTGAGCTGCTCCTCCGACAGGGTGATGCCGGTCACGTCCACGCCGCAGGTGCGGTGCAGGTACAGCGCCATGCCGCCCCAGCCGCAGCCTATGTCCAGCACCTTCATGCCCGGTTTCAGGTGCAGCTTGGCGGCGATATGCGCCTTCTTGTCCTCCTGCGCCTGTTCCAGGCTGATCCCCGCCTCATTGTCCGCATCGGGGAAATAGGCGCAGCTATATTGCCGGTCCCGGTCGAGGAAGAGGGCGTATAGCGCGCCCGACAGGTCGTAATGATGCGCCACATTGGCCTTTGCCCGCGCCCGGTGATTGGCGGCCCACAGCCTGCGCCGGACGGCCTTGAACCCGCGCTTTATGGCGCCAAGGTCGCTGATCGACTTGCCCGTCTCCCACGCATTGTTCATGCGGATGAGGGAGATCAGTTCCATGATCCCGCCGCCCTCTATGGCGACGCGCCCGTCGATGAACGCCTCCGCCATGCCCAGGCGCGGATCCTTGACGATGTCGAACGGCACCCGCGCGTCGTGGAATTTCAGCGCCAGCGACGGAAAGCCCGGCTCAGGGGTTCCAACCGTGATCTTCCTGCCGTCATGATAATAGATGCTGAGCTGGCCCCGCGTGACCAGCCGCTTGATGACGCGATCAAACAATTTCATGGGGCTACCCTGTCAGGTCATCCGGTCGGCGTCAAATGCCCGCATACCAGTCATAACCGGCCCGGTCCTCCCAATAGCCGCCCTTGCCGCCGCCTATGCCCTCCAGGCTTGCGACCGCCTCGATCTTCATCAGATATTTCGCCTGCTTGTAGCCCAGTTGCCGTTCCACCCGCAGCCGGAGCGGCGCGCCGTTCGCCACGCGCAGGGGTTCGTCGTTCAGCGCGAAGGCCAGGATGGTCTGCGGGTGGAACGCGTCCACCAGGTCGATGCTTTCATAATAGCCGCGCCCGCCGCCCATATCGTCGGCGCAGTGGAAGACGATGTACCGCGCCCCGTCCCGCAGCCGCGCCGCGTCGAGGATAGGCTTCAGCGGCACGCCGCGCCATTTGCCGATGGCGCTCCACCCCTCGACGCAGTCGTGGCGCGTGATCTGCTCGCGATGGGGAAGGGCGTGGAGCTGCGCTAGGGAGAGGGAAAGCGGCTGTCCCACCAGCCCCGACACGTGCAGCCGCCAGTCGGCAAAGCCGTTGCGCCACAGCGCCTTATATTCGGGCGTGTTTGGATTGGCCGTGCCGTTGGGGCGGAAGAAGGGGGAGATCTGGTCGGGCCGGAATTCCCGCGCCAGCGCGTCGCGGGCCATCAGGCCGCGCTGCGCCCATTTGTGGAAATTCTCGGCGGAAAACAGCGCGTCGCGCACCGCCTCGTTCTTCGCCAGCCGGTCGCATCCCGCCAGCGTCGCGGCGGCCCCCAGCACCAGGGAGCGGCGGCTGAGGATCAGGCTCAACGCCGCGCCTCCGGCACGCGATAGCGCCCGCTGATCATCGAGCGGATTTCGTTCAAGGGTCCGGCGAGCAGCACCATCAGCATATGCACCAGGAAAAAGGCCGCCAGCGCGAAGGCCGCGATGAAATGGATCGAACGCGCCGACTGGCGGCCGCCGAACAGGTCGACCAGCCAGGGCCAGGCCGCGTTCATGCCCGGCGACATGGCAAGGCCCGTCAGGATCATGAGCGGCAGCGCAACGAAGATCACGGCGATATAGCTGGCCTTTTGCAGCACATTATAGCGCAGCGCCGCTTCCCCCGCGGGAAAGCGCAGCCGGGCATGATCGCGGATGTCCTGCCACACATGGCGCGGCGCCAGTTCCCCGCGCCGGAAGGCAAGGTCGCGCTCCAGATGCCCGCCGAACAGGCTCCAGAGCATGTAGAAAAGCAGCGCGAAGGCGAAGATCGGCGCGGCGCTCAGGTGCCAGTGCCGCGACATCGCCAGGTCATAATGCGCGGGCAGGGTGATCCAGCTTCCGAACCGTTCCAGCACCAGCCAGGCATGGTCGTAATTCGCCCCATATTGCCCCCAATAGAGCCGGGGATGCGCGTTGAAGATGCCCAGCCCGCTGGTGAACAGCACATAGAGCAGCAGCGCGTTCAGCCAATGCCACAGCCGCACCGGCAGCCGGTGGCGCAGCACCGTTTTCCGCTGGGGCAGGGCGCGTTCCATGGGCCATGGATACCCTTTTGGGCCGACAGCGTCAAAAGGATGGAGATGCTGCGCGCATGAAGCTTTTTCATGATTTCGTTCATATGGGAGCCAGCTTGCAGGTCCATAAGCGCGTCGAAGCGCCCATGGGAACGGAAAGGGGAGGCGCCCCATTTTCATGCAAAGTCAGACTGTTGCGAAAAAGCATCATGCGTTCGTAAAGTTCATATCCAACTTGCAACAATAACAATCAGGTTACATATGCGCGCCGTCAGCGACACCAATCGCTGCATGCAGGACGGGAGGATAGACCGAATAGAATCGGCATTCCAAATGGCGATGAAATAAATAACGCAACGCTATCCCGTAAAAAGAGAACAAACGCCTGTCCTGTTCCTGGACTGTGCGTTTCTGATGACATGAGGACTTTATGAAGACTGTGATTTTCGCAGCCCTTGCTGCTGCCGCCGTTTCCGCTCCCGCTTTCGCCCAGGACGCCGCCCCCTTCACCGGCCCGCGCGCCGGCGTGACGCTGGGTTATGACAAGTTCGACGGTAACGACGGCTTCGCTTACGGCGCCAGCACCGGTTATGACATTGCGATCACGCCCAACGTAACCTTTGGTTCGGAAGTAGCATTCAGCGACTCCACCACCAGCCTGGGCGCCGGCGTGGAAGTTAGCCGCGATCTCTCCGCTTCGGTGCGTCTTGGCTATATCCTCAATCCGAAGGTGCTGGCCTTCGGCAAGGTGGGCTATGCCAATACCCGGGTTGAAGCGTCGAACAGCAACTCGGGTGGATCGTTCGAAGGCGTGCGCTATGGTGGCGGCCTGGAATTTGCTGTGACTGGCAACACTTACATCTCGGCTGAATATCAGCGCAGCGAGTATGAAGACGGCATTGGCGGCCGCGACGCTGGCGTCGTCGGCATCGGTTTCCGTTTCTAATCCCTCTCGGATGGAACAGGGAAAGGGCGGCCCGGCTGGGGCCGCCCTTTTTCCATGCCCTGCTTCCGTCTTCGATGATCGGTAGCGCTTCCTGTTCCTGCGAAGGCAGGAACCCAGTCCTGCCGCTCATGTTGAATTCTTCGCTACCTAATCCCAGGGTAGCGCCCTCAAATCCGGCTTCACCCAGCCGCGCCGCGCCTCCACCGACATCAACCGCTCCCGCGACCAATAGGCGAACAGCCAATCCTTGTCGGCCATCGGAGATTCCATCAGCGCCGCAAAGGCCTCCGCCGGCGAAGCCCCGCCCGGCAACCCCGCCAGCACTGCCCGCGCCGCCTTCAGCGAAGCCAGGGTGATCGTCTCATGATAGCCGGACGTGTCGCTGTTCACCCCGCCGACGCTCTCATTATAGGCGGCGATCATTCCCGCCATGTCGCGCTCCGGCACGATCTCCGGCCGCCGCAGCATCAGCCACAGCGCCGTGGAGAAATGCGCCCGGTGCGTCCATTCCTCCTTGGGCAGCGTCCTCGCGCAAAAGCCCGTCGCAATCCGCTCAATCTCATCGTCCGTCATCCCGTTCGCCCCCAAAAAAGAAAAACCCCGCCGTTCCGGGCGGGGTTTCCATCTCACGCCACATAGGCGCGCCTATTCGGCCCCGCTCTATCCCAGCGCCGCTTGCTTCTCCGCCGCCAGCCGGTCCAGTTCCGCCCGGCTCTTCTTCTCGCTCGCCGACTTCAACTGCCCGCAGGCCGCCATGATGTCGCGCCCACGCGGCGTCCGCACCGGCGCGGAAATCCCGCCCTCGAACACGATGTCGGAAAAGCGCCTGATCCGCTCCGGCGTCGAACATTCATAGTCCGTGCCCGGCCAGGGATTGAACGGGATCAGATTGACCTTGGCGGGCAGCTTATACTGGCGCAGCAGCCGCACCAGTTCCCGCGCATCCGCGTCGCTGTCATTCTTGTCCCTGATCATCACATATTCGAAAGTGATGCGCCGCGCATTGTTCGCGCTCGGATAATCGGCGCAGGCCTGCAACAGATCCTCGATGCCGTATTTTTTGTTCAGCGGCACCAGTTCGTCGCGCACATCCTTGGTCACGGCATGCAGCGAAACCGCGAGATTGACGCCAATCTCTTCCCCCGCCCGCGCCATCATCGGCACCACGCCGGAGGTCGACAGGGTGATCCGCCGCTTCGACAGGGCCAGCCCGTCGCCGTCCATCACCACCTTCAGCGCGTCGCGCACATGATCGAAATTATAGAGCGGCTCGCCCATGCCCATCATCACGATGTTGGTCAGCATTCGCCCGTCGGGGCTGTACTGGGACGCGTCGTCCGCCTCATCGTCATTGGCCGACGCCATGCTGCCCTTGGGCCATTCGCCCAGCGCATCCCGCGCCAGCATGACCTGCCCGACGATCTCGCCCGGCGTCAGGTTGCGCACCAGCCGCATCGTCCCGGTATGGCAGAAACGGCAGTTGAGCGTGCACCCGACCTGGCTGGAGACGCACAGCGTCCCCCGGTCCGCGTCCGGGATGAACACCATCTCATAATCCTGCCCGTCGTCGGACCGCAGCAGCCATTTGCGCGTGCCGTCGCTCGACACCTGCGCCTCGACCACTTCGGGCCGCCCCACGACGAAGCGTTCCGCCATCCAGCCGCGCATCGGCTTGGCAAGATCGGTCATGGCGTCGAAATCGGTCTCGCCGCGATGGTAGAGCCAGTGGAACAACTGTTTCGAGCGCAGCTTCGCCTGCTTGACGTCCAGCCCGGCCTCTTCCAGCGCCCCCCTGATCTGCGGCCGCGACAGCCCCATCAGGTCGACGCGCCCATCCTCGCGAGGCGTCACGGCGCGGGGCACCGGCACAGGATCGATAGCGCCGGGAATCGGCATCAGGGGATTGGCGACTGACTGCATGCCCGCGCCCATAGCGGATTTCGGGGGATTTTGGAAGGGCGGCGCTAAACCTCCCCCGTTCGCCCTGAGCCTGTCGAAGGGCTCCTCTTTCTTTCGGGCGTTGAATGGGAAGGGGAGGGGATAGCCTTACCGAATCCTTGCGCACCCCAAGGCCGCCGCATCGATCGCCGTAGCCGCCCCGCGCAACGCATAGGTATCAGCAAAACCCCGCCCCCGCGCATCCCGCGTCTGCACGCTCATGCTGGTGGCGGAGCGCATCGCCGCGACGATCGCCGCGTCCGCCCGCGCATCCGGCGCCCAGGCGTCGACTTGTCCCGCCACCAGCGTGAACCGCCGGTCCCCCACATTCAGGATCACCGCCGCGTCCGCCATCCGCATCCGGCTCAACCGGAAATGTACCTGCCCGCGCACCCTCTGCCGCGGCCAGCTTCCGACGGCCGCAAAGCCCTCGGACTTCGCCGCGACCGGCATGGCGATGGCATAGCAGCGCGGCGTCCCCGGATCGCGAAACGCCCCCCACGCCTCGAACACGCCCAGCGAGTCCCGCGCCTGCGCGGCGCCGCCGACGGTCAGCAGGGAAAGAGCGAGGGGCCAAAGTGCTTTCACTCCCCCGGCAAAGCGCAAGCCGTTCCTTTTTGCAACCCTCGCCGCAACAAAGCGCCACCCAGCGCTTGCAGGGGCCGCAACAGCGGCTATGAAGGATCATCCATCATTGTCGCCCGGATTCGACTGTCTCCGGGCTTTCGCAAGAAAAGAAACGGACAGAACAGGGACATGAAGGCCACCATCGAACGCGCAACGCTGCTCAAGAGCCTCAGCCACGTCCAGTCGGTGGTCGAGCGGCGCAACACGATTCCGATCCTGTCCAACGTGCTGATCGAAGCGTCCGCGGACGGCGCGATCAAGCTGATGGCGACCGACCTCGACCTCCAGATCGTCGAAAGCGTCTCCGCCCAGGTGGAACAGCCCGGCGCGACCACGATCAGCGCCCACACCCTGTTCGACATCGCCCGCAAGCTGCCCGAAGGGTCGCAGGTCTCGCTCCACGCGGCGGAGGGCAAGATGCTCATTCAGGCGGGCCGCGCCCGCTTCAACCTGTCGACCCTGCCGCGCGACGACTTCCCCGTGATCGCGGAAGGGGACCTGCCGACCAGCTTCGAACTGCCCGCCGAAACGCTGAAGCAGATCATCGACAAGACGCGCTTCGCCATCTCGACCGAAGAGACGCGCTATTATCTCAACGGCATTTATTTCCATGTTTCAGATGACGGCCAGCCGGTGCTGAAGGCCGCCGCGACCGACGGCCACCGCCTCGCCCGCGTCACCGTGCCCCGTCCCGACGGCGCGGACGGCATGCCCGGCATCATCGTGCCCCGTAAGTGCATCGGCGAACTGCGCAAGCTGCTGGACGAGGTCGAGGGATCGGTTCAGATCAGCCTGTCCGCCAGCAAGATCCGCTTCGGCCTGGGCAGCGCGATCCTGACCAGCAAGCTGATCGACGGCACCTTCCCCGATTACAGCCGCGTCATCCCGACCGCCAACGACAAGCTGCTCAAGATCGACCCGCGCAGCTTCGAGGAAGGCGTGGACCGCGTCGCCACCATCGCCACGGAAAAGACCCGCGCCGTCAAGATGACGCTGGACCGCGACAAGATCACCCTGTCCGTCACCAGCCCCGAAAACGGCACGGCGGCGGAGGAAGTCCCCGGCGCCTTCCAGGGCGAGGGTTTCGACATCGGCTTCAACGCCCGCTATCTGCTGGACATTCTTGGCCAGATCGACAGCGACCTGGTGGAACTCCACCTGGCCGACGCCGCCGCCCCGACCCTGATCCGCGAAGACGACCGCAGCCCGGCCCTCTATGTGCTGATGCCGATGCGCGTCTGAGGGGTTAAGCCGCTTCAAGACATATCCTGCTTCCGTAGACGGGAAGGGGAATGTCTTGGGAACCATTCACCGCAGGAACTCCCCAATCAGGTAAGTTTCTTTCAATCTCTTGTCGTTACGCGGGATATATGACTTCCTTGCGGGCGAACCTGGCAGAACTGCAAACGCGGCGGACCGATCTCGTCGCCGCGCTCGGCCTTGCCGAAAGCGGCGCCTCCGTCGACGCATCCTGGATTTCCGGCACTTTCGTCCATATCGCCCGGCTTTGGCCGCTGATCCTGCTGGGGAAGCTCTGCATCACCGCGTTGCTGCACGTGCCTCTCTACGGCGACGGCAATGCCGGTCATGCCGTCGCTCTGGCGGCCATGTTGCTGGTCGACGGCGTCGCCATCGTCCTGCCGCGCGGGGCCAGGTTCCAGCTTTTGCGGCCGCACCACCAGAAATGGCTGATGCTGCCCATGGTGCTGCTCTCGGGCCTCAGCTTCAGCCTGATGCTGGGCCCGGCGCTGATCGCCGGCCAACCGTCGCGCAACCTGCTGGCGGAAATGGCGGTCGCGCTGATGGCCGTTTCGATCTTCGGCGACCGGCGCCTGCTGGGCGTCAGCTATTTCTGCGGCTTGCTGATCGCATCCATCCTGCACCGAAGCGATTTCGCCCAGATCGGCCTGTTGATCAGTTGCATCGCCGCGATGCTGGTCGCCGCGCTGCGCCAGGCGCAGGCCGACATGAACCGCGCCATCGCCTTCCACCAGCGGGACTTGAGGGCGCAGCGTTCCGACCGGCTGCTCCGCGAATATGAGCAGTCGGGCCGCGGCTGGTTCTGGGAAACCGACCGCCATGGCTGCATCGCCTATATTTCCGACACATTGGCCCGCACGCTCGGCCTGGGTAACGAGGCGCTGATCGGCCGCCCGATCACGGAGATCATCCGCCCCGGCGACCGGCAGGATGGCGATGGCGAGCGCACATTGGGCTTCCACCTGTCGGCGCGCACGGGCTTTGCCGAAATCCCGGTCCGCGCCGCCATGGCGAAGGACGAACGCTGGTGGTCGATCTCCGGCCAGCCGGTGTTCAACGAATTCGGCCAGTTCCACGGCTTCCGGGGAAGCGGCACGGACCTCACCGAAATGCGCCGCAGCCAGGCGGAGGTGACGCGGCTCGCCCAATATGATTCGCTGACCGGGCTTGCCAACCGGGTGCAGATGATGCGCTCGCTGGAGCAGGCGGTCGCGGGCAAGAAGGGGCAGCCGCGCGACTGCACGCTGATGATGCTGGACCTCGACAGGTTCAAGATCGTCAACGACACGCTGGGCCACCCGGCGGGCGACGCGCTGCTGCGCCAGGTCAGCGAACGCATCCAGCGCGTGGTCGGCAACAAGGGACTGGTCGGCCGCCAGGGCGGCGACGAGTTCAAGATCCTGCTGCCCGGCCGGCCCGACAAGATCATGCTGGATCACCTGGCGCGGGCGATCATTACCGATGTGTCCCAGCCCTATATGGTGGAAGGCACGGCGGTCGTCATCGGCGTGTCGATCGGCATCTCCTTCTGCCCGCAGGACGGCGTCACGGCGGATGAACTCATCCGCAACGCCGACCTCGCGCTCTATGCCGCCAAGGGAGACGGGCGCGGCGTCTATCGCTTCTATTCGCCCGAAATGCACGCCGATGCCGAGGATCGCCGCCAGTTGGAGGAGGATCTGCGCAGGGCGCTGGTCGAAAACGCCCTGCACCTCGTCTATCAGCCGGTGGTATCTTCTCGTACCGAACAGATCGCCGGCTATGAGGCGCTGCTGCGTTGGCAGCATCCCGTGCGCGGGGCGATCTCCCCCACGCTTTTCATCCCCATCGCGGAGGAAAGCGGCCTGATCGGGCCGATCGGCGAATGGGTGCTGCGCACCGCCTGCCGCGATGCGGCGCAATGGGCGGATGGCGTGCGGGTGGCGGTGAACGTCTCGCCGATCCAGTTCGCCAATCAGGGCCTGCCCTCGATCGTCATGAACGCACTCGCCGCCTCCGGCCTGACGGCCGAGCGGCTGGAGCTGGAGATCACCGAGAGCGTGTTCCTGAACGACGATGACGGCACGGATCTGATGTTCTCGCGCCTGAAGGGCATCGGCGTGCGCCTGGCGCTGGACGATTTCGGCACCGGCTATTCCTCGCTCGGCTATCTCAAGAAAGCGCCTTTCGACAAGATCAAGATCGACCAGAGCTTCGTGCGCGGCGCCGCGATCAAGGGCAGCCCCAACAGCGCGATCATCAAGGCGATCGTCAGCCTGGCCGAAGCGCTGGGCATGGACACCACGGCCGAGGGGGCGGAAACGCAGGACGAACTCGCGCTGATCCGCAACCTTGGGTGCAGCCATATCCAGGGCTATGTCTATGGCCGCCCGCTGCCGGCGGCGGACGTGCTGATCCAGCAGCATGGCCATGGCGGCGTCGTCACGCCGCAGGGCTTCCAATCGAGCCGGACGGAACGCAAGACCATGCTGCGCACCGTCGCGGTCCACCATGACGGCCATGTCTACACCGGGCGCATCCGCAACATCTCCGCCACCGGCGCGCAATTGGAAGGATTGTGGAACGTTCCGGAGGGCACGCTGTTCACGATCGAACTGGGCGACAACCAGACCGTCAACGCCATGGCGCGCTGGTCCAGGGGAGACCGGCTGGGCGTGGAATTCGTCCAGGCGATCGACCCTGCCACCCTGCGCGCAATGCCTCGGTCGATGGCTTCTTGAGGACGCGCGGCGGCCGGGCCGGTCCGTGCGAAAAGGCTGGGCGGGAGTTGGCCAATAGCTGACATTAATTCCTCCCTACGCGCAGCGTGGGGAGGGGGACCACCGCTGAAAGCGGTGGTGGAGGGGAAATGACACGGTCTGCGCATTTTCCCCTCCGTCAGCGCTGCGCGCTGCCACCTCCCCATCTACCGATGGGGAGGATCAGAAACCTCCGCTCTCCACCCCCTCCCAGTCACTCGAGCATCGCGGCGAGGGCGGGCGTCATATATTCCTGTCCACCGCCTCCAAGCCGCCGGATCAGGCATGCGGCGATGCCGTGCCGCGTGGCGAGGGCCATGCCCCGTTCATGCCCCATTATCGTGATCGCCGTCGCCCAGGCGTCGGCCAGCATCGCGCTTTCGTGGAGCACGGTCACGGAAGCGACGTCATTGGCGATCGGCGCGCCGGTGGCTGGGTCCATGCTGTGGGAGAGGCGAATGCCCGCCTCCTCGCGAAAGCGGCGATAGTCGCCGGAGGTAGCGACCGACATGCCGCAAAGCGCTATCCGCAACGTCGGGAGCCGGAGGCCGGGCGGCGCCTCCACATCCACCCACCAGGGTTGAAGGTCTGGCCTTATGCCTTGCCCCCGCAATTCGCCGCCGATCTCCACCAGGAAGTGCGCGGCGCCACGTTCGCATAGCGCATCGGCGACGGCATCGACGGCAAAGCCCTTGGCGATCCCCGAAAAGTCCAGCGTCACATCGGCCATCCGGCGGGCCCGGTCGCCCTCTATCTCCATGGCTCTCCAAGGGGAGGGGTGATGGGGCTCTTCGGAAAGGCCCTTCAGCCCGCCCGGACCGAAGCCCCATTTCGCCACCAGCCGGCCCACTGCCGGATCGAAAGCGCCGTCCGACAGCCGGGCCATGTCCAGCCCGGCGCGCAGTACGGCCAGCATGTCGGCGGGCAGCGGCATCCATTGGCCGACCGGCGCGGCATTGAAGCGGCTGATGGCGGAATCCGCCTCCCAATTGCTCATCTGCGCGATGATGCGGCCCAGCACCGCTTCTATCGCCGCCGCGCTGCCGGGAGGCGCGTCGACGATGCGGGCAGACCAGCTCGTGCCCATGGTCGGCCCGCCAAGGTCGCTGATCCTGCCCGTCCGGACGCCCGGTCCGAACATGTCGGGCGAAAGGGTGGGCGGGATGGCGATGCGGATCGGGCGAGCGTTCAGCCCTGCACCTCCACCGTCATGGCATAGGTGGCGCGGTCCTGGGGCGGGCCCATGGGCGGGCGC
>NZ_ATDO01000073.1:0-57500 GCF_000445085.1 Sphingobium sp. HDIP04
CGCGCGGGCGACGAACAAGGCCGCCTCCAGCCTGTTCGCCGCGCTGGGCTTCGGCCTGTCGGGCGCGGCCTTCACCCTGGGCATGCTGCTGCTGGCGCGGGAGCTGCCGGTGGAGGCTTATGGCCGCTTCACCCTGGCCGTCGCCCTGTTCAATATCTTCGGCCTGCTGACGCCGCTGGGCGTCGATCAGTTGTTCCTGCGCGGGCCGATGCGCGCGGGTAAAGGATTGCTGGCTTTCCTGATCCTCTCCGGCCTTGTGGTGGGCGGACTGGTGGGCATGGTGGCAGGCCTGCTGGGCGGACTGCATCCGGCGGAGGCATGGCTGACCGCGCTGGCGATTGCCGGCGGCGGGCTGGTCGCGGCGACCAGCACCGGCCTTCGCGCGCGGGCCGTGCCCGGCGCCTCCATGCTGCTTGCGATTTCGGCCAGTTTCGTCCTGTTGCTGGCCGGGACCGCGGCCGTCGCCTTCGGCCTGAAGGACGGGACGGCGCCTCTTGCCATATTCGCCGCCGGAAACATCGTCTTCGGCGCGATCGGCTGGGGCCTTCTGCGCCGCAGGGCGAAGGACGGCGATGCCGTCCACCCGGCCCGCCGCTGGCGCGAGGCGGGATCGATGCTGGGCCTCGTCGCCCTCGGCACGGTGTCGCTTCAGGTCGAACGGATCATCATCCCGATCCCGCTGGACCTGAAGGAACTGGCGCTGTTCGGCGTGCTGGCGTCGGTCGCGATCTTCCCCTTCCGCCTGCTCGCGTCCGGCGTCGGCTTCACCCTCGCCCCGCGCCTGATCGGTGCGCAGCGGGCGCGCCGACAGGCCATCGTGCTGGCGGAGGCCAGGCCGCTGCTGGCGGTGATCGTCGCGGCGACGGCGGGCCTTGTCGCCTGCGGCCCGTGGATCGCCGCCATGGTGACCGGCGGCCTCTATGCCATCGGCCCGGCGCTGATCCTCGCCGCCTGCGCCAACGGCGTGGGGAAGGTCGCCATGGCCTTCCCCCGGGCGATGCTCACGGCGGCGGGATCGCCCGCCGATCTGGTGCTGCTCAACGGATGGGGCGTGGTGGGTCTGGCGCTCACGGTCTGCGGCGCGCTGGCCGGGGCCGCCTGCGGAATCAGCGGGCTTCTATGGGGCGCGACGCTGGGCGGCGCGATCCCGACGCTGTTCACCCTGCACCTCGCCTGGCGTCGGCTTGGAAAGGATTGAGAAATGACCACCCAGATGGGCTTTGCTGAGATGATGCAGTCGCTGCACGCCGGATCGGCGGCGCTCGACTACCGCAAGACCGGCCGGCTGCTGCGCGAGATGGAGGCGCAGGCCGGCGTGCACGTTGCATTGATGGGCAATGTCACGCTGGACCTTCTCACCCCCTTCCTGCGCGTGGAGGCGGCGAAGGTCGGCCAGATGTCTGCATTCCATGTCAGCCCGTTCGGCCAATATATGCAGGCCCTGCATGCCGAGGCGCTCCAGCGCTTCGACCCCCACGTCATCGTCCTGCTGCTGTCGGCGGAGGCGATGCGGCCCGACGCCTTCGAACGGTTCCACCAGCTTTCCGTTGAGGACCGTCATCGCCTGCGCGACGACATGATGGCGGAGGTCGAGGGCTGGATCGACAGCGCGGTCATGCGCACCGCGGCGACGCTCATGGTCGCCAATTTCCCCTGTCCTGCGAGTGCGCTGGGCGTCGCGGACCTCAGCAGCGATTATGGCGAGCGCGAATTCTTCCTGGACCTGAACCTGGCGCTGCTCCGCGCGGTGCGGGCGCGCCCCAGGGCCATGATGCTCGACGTGGTCGCAGCGATGGGCCGGGTCGGCACGCGCCAGGCGGTGGACCGCCGGATGCACTATGTCGCCGGACTGGGCTGGACGGAAGCGATGATGCGGGAATTCGGGGCGGTCTTCGCCCATGCGCTGGTCGGCGCGCTCGGCGCCGCGCGCAAATGCCTGGTGCTGGACCTCGACAACAGCCTGTGGGGCGGGGTGGCGGGCGAGGACGGCCCCCATGGCATCCGCGTCGGGCGCGGCGACATGGTGGGGGAGGCGTTCCGCGCCTTCCAGCTCAGGATCAAGGCGCTGAAGGAACGCGGCATCCTGCTCGCATTGTGCAGCAAGAACAATCCGGAAGATGTCGAGGAAGTGTTCCGCCTGCGTGACGACATGCCGCTGCAATTGTCGGACATGGCGGCGACGGCGATAGGCTGGGACAGCAAATATGCGGGTATCGGGAAGATCGCAAGGCAGCTCAACATCGGTCTGGACGCGTTGGTGTTCCTCGACGACAACGCGGCGGAGATTGCGGCCGTGCGGCAATATTGCCCGGAAGTCCATGCCGTGCTGCTGCCGTCCGACCCATCCGACTATGTCGACATATTGGACGCGCTGCCCTGGTTCGAAAAAAGCCGCTTGACGGCGGAGGACAGGGCCAGGACCGAACATTATGCGCTGGCCGCCAGGCGGGATGGGCTGTGCGCTTCCTGCGACCCGATGGACTATCTGCGCGACCTCGACATGCGCGCGGCGGTCCGCGACGCAGGACCGGCAGACCTGTTGAGAGTGCATCAGCTTTTCAACAAGACCAACCAGTTCAACCTGACCACCGCCCGCCCCACCATGGGGGAGGTGGAGGCGATGATGACCGATCCGGCATGGCAGCTTATCGTGGCGGATCTGCGCGACCGCTTCGGGCAATTGGGCACGGTCGGGATCTGCGCCCTGAGGCGGGAGGGCGCGGCGCTCCATATCGGGCATTTCCTGATGAGTTGCCGCGCCATGGGCCGGGGCCTGGAGCATGCCATGATGAACGAGGTCAAGCGCCGCTTTCTGGAAAGCGACGCCGCATCCCTGCACGGCACCTATGTTCCGACGGCCAAGAATGGCCCGGTGCGCGGCTTTTTCGACGATCAGGGCTTTGCCGCCAGCGATGGCGGCGACCGCACCGACTATGCGCTTTGCCGGGCGGATGTCGCGTTCAAGGATTGCGACTGGATCATGCTGGAGACGGAATAATGGCTGTGAACATGGACGACCTGCTGAACCTTGTCGGCGACATCATCGAAGTCGATCCGTCCCGGATCGGCCTGCGCCTCGACCGGGACGAGGTTCCGGGCTGGGATTCGCTGGCCCATCTGCGGATCATCACGGCGTTCGAGGCGCAATATGGTGTGCGCCTCAGCATGGATCAGATCGCCGAGATCCGCACGGTGGAACAATTGTCGCGGACATTGGGCGGGGCGTGACGCCATGCGCATGGGTGTCGCCATACGCCGCTTCGCCATTCCGGGCTTCGTGCACAGCCTCTACCATCTGTTCGCCGGGCGCGCGATCGTCAGCCCGCGCGCGGAAGTGGAATGGAGCAGGCTGCTGAAGATCGGCCGCAAGTCTCAGATCAGTTCCTTCGTGAAGATCAAGGCGAGCGAAGGGCCGGTGCGGATCGGGGAGCGGACCGACATAGGCTGCGGCGTGTTCATCGCCGGGCACAGCCATGGCATCGTCATCGGCGACGACTGCCTGATCAGCCCGAACGTCTCCATCATCGGCGTCAATTACCGCTATGACCGCGCCGACCAGCTGATTCGCGAACAGGGGTTGCAGTCGGGCGGCCCGACCAGCATCGGCAACAATGTCTGGATCGGCGCGGGCGCGGTGATCCTGGACAACAGCCAGATAGAGGATGGCGCGATCATCGCGCCCAATGCGGTGGTATCAGGCCGGGTGCCCGCCATGTCGATCATGTCGGGCAATCCCGCCAAGCTGGTGTTCACGCGCCGATGAGACTGTTCGTCACCGCCCGGCTCGACGACCTTTATGCACGGTGGACCCGCTGGCGCCTGCGGGCGGCGGGCGGCAAGGCGGGCCGGGCCTTGCGGGTGCGCGGCGGCGTGCCCTATCTCGCCGGACAACTGATCCTGGGGGAGGCTGTGCGCCTGCGCAACGAGCCCGTCCGCATCAGGCTGAAGACCGCCGGAAGCGGCCGGATCGTCCTGGGCGATCAGGTGTCACTCAACAGCGGCGTCACCATCTTCAGCGCCGCCAGCGTGGAGATCGGCGCCTTCAGCCGCATCGGGGATCATGCCAGCCTGTTCGACACCAGCTTTCATGCCGTGCATGAAGGGCATGCCGCCCGGCCCCGGCCGATCCGCATCGGCCGCAATGTCTGGATCGGGCGCAACGCCACGATCCTGCCGGGCGTGTCGATCGGGGATCACAGCGTCATCGCCGCGGGCGCCGTGGTGTTCCAGGATGTTCCCTCCCGCCAGCTCTGGCGCGGCAATCCGGCCAGTTTCGTCAAGCATGTCCGCGCGGGCGACGATTTCATAAGACAATAAGGGAAGCATCATGTCCGCAACCGCTGGCGGCATAGCCGGGAAAATCCGATCGGGCATGGCCTGGTCGCTGGTCGAAAGCTGGAGCGTGCAGGCGCTTCAGTTCCTCGCCTTCATGATCGTCGCCCGCTATGTCGACGCCGCGGCGCTGGGGGTGGTCGCCATGGCGCTGCTGGCGGGGCAGTTCTTCCAGATGACCGTGCTGTCGGGCATCAGCGCCCCTATGGTCAGCGCCGGGCGCGACGATCCCGACCTGGACGATACCGCCTTCTGGATCGCCTTCGCCCTGGGCGCGCTGATGCTGCTGCTCACCCTGGCCTGCGCCGGCGTTGCAGAGCGGGCGCTGGACCAGCCGGGCCTGGCATGGGTGCTGCGCTGGCTCAGCATCGCCAATTTCCTTTCCGCGCTGAACGTCGTGCCGCAGGCCTGGCTGACGCGGGCGCTGATGATGCGGCCGCTGGCGGTGCGATCCACCCTGTCGACCATGGCGGGCGCGCTGGTCGGCATTCCCATGGCCATGGCAGGCTATGGGCTGACGGCGCTGGTGATGCAGAATCTGGCGACCGCGCTGGTCGGCGCCGCGATCCTCTGGGCGGCGTGCCCCCGGCGGCCGCGCTTCCGCTTCGCGCGGCAGAAGGGACGGGAAATCTTCTTCTACAGCCGCCATGTGACGCTGACGGGCATCGCCAATTTCTTCAATTCCAACTCCGACGTGCTGATCGTGGGCGTCGTGCTGGGCGCGGCGGCGGCGGGCGTCTACACGGTCGGCAAGCGCGCGCTGCTGGCCGCCAACCTGCTGCTGGCGCGGGCCCTCTCCCGCGTGGCCTTCCCGGCCTTCTCCCAGCTCAAGCATGATCCGCCGCGACTGGCGGCGGCCTTCCTCAAGCTCGTATCCGCGACATCGCTGATCACCACCCCGGCCTTTGTCGGCATGGCGCTGGTGGCCGATCCCTTCATCCATCTCGTCTTCGGATCGCGCTGGGCGGGGGCGGTGCCGGTGATGCAATATCTCAGCCTCTTCGGCGCGCTCCAGGCGATCGGCATCTATAACCAGTCGCTCATGCTCGCCCTTGGCAAGCCGCAATGGCAGACGTGGCTCGCCGCGCTCTATGCCGTGGTGAACTGCACCCTCTTCTTCGTGACGGCGGATCAGGGGCCGGGCGCGATCGCCGCCGCCTTCACCCTGCGCGCCTGGCTGCTCTATCCGCTCTCCGTCCTGGGCGTGGTCCTGCTGCTGCCGATCGGCTGGGGCGATTATTGGCGCGCCGTTCGGCTGGGATTGTTCGCTTCCGCGGCCATGGCGGGATGCGTTCTGGGCGCGCGGCCCTTTCTCGTTCAGATGGCCCCGGCGGAAGTCCTGACCGTCACCATCCTTACCGGAGCGCTGGCCTATGGCGTTGCGCTCCTGTTGCTTGGGCGAAACGCCCTGGCGCAGCTCCTGATGTTCGCCCGGGGGCGCTATGGCGCGGCATAATCTATGTTAATATATTGCTCTTGCGCGGTTTTATTGCCGTAATGATGTAAAATTCCGTAGCAATACCTACTAGGCAATCCGTAACCATGCTGTTACCACTGTTGCAACGCAGCAATTCCCCTTAAGCTATTTCCCTTAGGAAGGGCTGGCTTAGGGGGATAAAGCATGAGCTGAGTCGGGCTGATCCCGGCGGCTCCAATAAAATAGGGTAAGCCAGGGTCGCAAGAAATAGTTCTGGGCTATAAGCGCGGAGTCAAAAGCTATGCTTGCAACCGATGCCGGGGAGCGCCTTCAACGGCGCTTCTCGCTGGCATTCCTGCGTAATGCGTCGCGGCGGTTCGCCCCCGCCGCGTGGATTGCCCCCGCCGCGTGGATGGGCGAAGTGCGCTGGAGCGGCGTCGGCAAATATATCGCATCGCTGCTCATTGTCTTCCTCGCCTCCTCGTGGATTTTCCGCAACGGCGTCGCGTCGCTGACTGCCGGGGACTATGCCGTCCTGACCCTGATCGTGATTTTCGTCGCGACCCTGATGGGGATCGGCCCGGGCGCGGTCACCACCACCGGCCTGCTGACGGTCATCTATGCCATTGTCGACGTGAATATCAGGGGCGGAAGCGGCGAGGACGGCCTGGCCTTCCTGCTGGTCATGGTGGCGGCCAATGGGGTGGCGCTGAAATCCACCTTCTGGCGTGCGCGGGCGGAGCGGCAGGGCGCCTATGTCAACCGCCTGACCGAGCAGTTGAAGCTGCTCACGGACGGATCGGTCAACTATGCCCTCTACATGACCGACGTGGAGGGGCGGGTCGTCCACTGGAACCGGGGCGCCGAACGCTTCACCGGCTGGGACAGCCGCGACATCCTGAATCGCCCGGTATCGCTGCTCTATTCCCAGCATCCCGACATGGAAGACAATATGGCCGAAGCCTTCGCCCTGGCCAAGGAGCATGGCAGTTGCGAATTCGACTGCCATTTCATCAGGAACGACCGCACCGGCTTCATGCAGAACTGCGTGGTGACGGCGCTGCGCGACAACAAGGGCCGGCTTCAGGGCTTCGCCAAGCTGGTGCGCGACGTGACGGCGGAACGGGCGCAGGAAGTCGCCCTGCAGGAACGCGAAGCGGAATTGCGGTCCATCCTGGAAACCGCGCCGGACGCGGTGTTCGTCGTCGATATTTCAGGGCGGATCGACTATATGAACAGCACCGCCCGCCGCATGTTCGGCTATAGCCTGTGCGAACTGGAAGGGGCGGAGTTCGACCATCTGCTGACCGGAGCGCAGCCGCCGCGAGAGGTTCGCGACGAGCCTCTCCATGTAGAGAGCGACAGGCCGCTATCCTATCCGCGCAGGCTAATCGGACGGCGCCGCAACGGCTCCAACTTTCCCATCGAGATGAGCTTCGTGAAGATGGAGGGCGCGCATGAGACGCACTATACCGCCTTCATCCGCGACCTCACCGAACAGGATGCGACCAAGGCGCGGCTGGAACTGCTCCAGACAGAGATGCTGCACGGCACCCGCTACAGCGCGATGGGCGCGATGGCGTCGATGCTGGCGCATGAGCTGAACCAGCCGCTGACCGCGCTCGCAGCCTATATGGAGGGCAGTTCGATCCTGCTGATGCGTGGGCAGGAGGCGGACCGACCGAAGCTGAACCGCATCTTCCGCTCCGCCGCGCAGGAGGCGGTGCGCGCCGGCGCGATCATGCGCCGCCTGCGCGATTTCGCCAGCGACGGCGAGGCGCAGCTGGAAATCCACGACGCGCAGGATGTGGTGCGCAGCAGCCTGGCGCTGATCGCCGCGATGGCGGAGGCGGCGGACGTCACCGTGGACATGGACGTTGCGCCGGGCACCGGATCGATCTTTGCCGATCCGATCCAGATTCAGCAGGTGATCGGCAATCTCTGCCGCAATGCCATCGACGCCATGCGCGAGGAGCCGGAACGGCGGCTGACCGTGCGGGTCGCGGCGGCGGACGAACTCACCACGCATTTTCTGGTTTCCGATACCGGATCGGGCATTCCGCCCGCGATCAGGGACCGGATTTTCGATGCCTTTGTCAGCAGCAAGGAAGAGGGGACCGGCGTCGGCCTTTCCATCTGTCGCACCATTGTCGAAGCCCATGGCGGACGGATCTGGCTGGAGCCGAGCGTCACGGGAAGCTGCTTCGGTTTCAGTCTCAGACGCAAGAAGGGAAACGCCATTGGAACCCACTAAGCTGATCCACATCGTGGATGACGAGGATTCGGTCCGCGCCGCGACGGCCTTCCTGCTGGAACTGGAGGGCTATACGGTCCGCACCTGGCAGCGCGGCACGCATTTTCTGGCGGCCGCCGCGAACGAGCCGCTGGGTTGCGTGATCATGGACCTGCGCATGCCGGAAATGGACGGGATAGAGGTGCAGCGGCGACTGAACGAGGCGGAACTCTATTTCCCCATCATCATGCTGACCGGCCATGGCGACATCGCCTCCACCGTGACGGCGATGAAGATGGGCGCGGTCGATTTCCTGGTGAAGCCGTTTGAGCGGGAGACGCTGCTGCGCGCGGTCGAAAATTGCTGGATGCTGTTCCAGGATACCGGGGCGCGCCGCCAGCGGGCAGTGCGCGCAGGGGCCATGGTGGAAAAGCTCACCCCCAGGGAGCGCGACGTGCTGTCGGGGCTGACCATGGGCCTGCCGAACAAGCATATCGCGCTGCAATTGGGCATCAGCCCGCGCACCGTGGAAATCCACCGCGCCAATCTGATGTCCAAGCTGGAGACGCGAAGCTTGTCCGATGCCTTGCGCGTGGCCTTTGCCGCCGGGATCGGCCGGCAACTGGATTGCTGAGAAACGCCGGCCGGCGATTGGCGGGCCGTTGCTTCCGCCCCGGATCGGGCAATCCCCCGAATGGATCGCCTTCAGCCGCCTTCTTCGGTCGGATGAGTCATTGGAGCGGTTCGACCGGCAATAGTCCCGGTCGAACCGCTCCACCGCGCCTGGATGCGAAGCCTTCGTCCTCCGATCCCTGGCGCGTCGACGCCTTTCCCACTCTCTCCTGAAACTTCAGCGCCGCCGTCCTGCCGGCGATCTGATCGTGAACAGGGCATCCTCGGGCGCCGCCCTGCTCTTGACGACCTGCAATTGCGATCCGCCATAGGGGGGGTGCGGCAGGCCCGCTTGCCTGTCCTGGCCCTCCATCCGGGCGGATGATTTCACCAGCCGCAGCGATGCCCGTTTCGCGCCCTGCGTCGACCGGCGCCATGTGCGTCCTCTCCGCTTTCGCCTGATAAGATCCCAGGTGAGATAGGGCAGCGAAATGACCAGAAGATAAAGCGATACCGGCAACCACAGGAGCGCGAATAGCCGATCCCGCCACCCGATCCTTACAATATTCCGCGACTTGTCCTGCAATCGCCAGAGATTACAGGACCCAAGCACCCATATCCCGGAGACGACCGCCATCGCGATAATCATTGCCATCCTGTTCCATCATCCAATCGCAGCTCTTTCGGCTGCGTCGCGAAGCTGTCCTGGATGAACTATAGATGAAAGGCGTCATCTGTCATCTACGCAGGAATACGCACCGGCCGGTATTTCGCGCTATCCCTCAACCCTCTGTATTCTCCCGGATTGCACGTAAAGCGACAATATGTCTGATTTGGCGCGGATAAGGATCAGGTCGCCGGAACAGATATTCTGCAACAACTGCGTTTCGATCGAATGCGTGCAACGGCACGGAGCATCCTCCAGGCGCGCAAAATGAGGTGTGCATGTCGAGAATTGACCTGGCGATGGCGACCCGTCCTGCCGGCGGACGGGGCCCTGCCGCGGCGCATCGCGCCGTGCGGATCTGTCTTTGCCTTGCCCTGGCGCTGTGGGACATGGTGGCGTTGACATGCGGGCTGAGCGTCGGGCTGGCGCTCGCGCCGGTGGATGCGGGGCTTCGCGACAGCGGCGCCTCCGTCGCGGCGCTGCTCATGGCCTATCTCATCATCGCCTTTCACAATCAGGCCTATGATCCCCGCGGCCTGACCAATGCGACGACCAGTTGCCGCAATGCCGCAAGGGCCTTTGCCGGCACGGTGCTGATCTTCTTCCTCGTGCTGTTCGCGGTGAAATCGACCTCGACCTTCTCGCGCAGCGCGGTGCTGGCGGGCCTGGGTTGCGCGGGCGGGCTGCTGCTGGCGCAACGGCTGTTGCTGAGCCGCCTTATCGAACGTTATTTCGGGGAGCGGCTGTTTGCCGAACTGTTGATCGTGGACGACTGTCCGATCCCGGAAAATCCGGGCCATATGGCCCTGGTGGACGCGCAGGCCATCGGCCTTCGCGCCGATCTGGACGACCCCTATATGCTGCACCGGCTGGGCATGTTGCTGCGCGATCACGACAGGGTGGTCGTCGCATGCCCTGCCGAGCGGCGGGTGACCTGGGCGCAGATGCTGAAGGGCGGCAATATATTGGGCGAGATCGTCTCTCCCGAAGTCGAATCCATGGCGCCGCTGACGGTCGGGCGCTGGCAGGACATGGCCACGCTGGTGGTGGCGCGAGGGCCGCTGAACCTCGCGAACCGGGCGACGAAGCGGCTTCTGGACCTGTTCGTCACCGTGCCTCTGCTGATCGGGCTGATGCCGCTGATGATCGCCGTTGCCGTTGCGATCAAGCTGGATTCGCCCGGCCCCGTCTTTTTCCGTCAGCAGCGGATCGGGCGGGGCAACACCCTGTTCAGCATCCTCAAATTCCGCAGCATGAAGGTGGAGCGATGCGACATGGACGGCGTACGCTCGGCCAGCCGGACGGACGACAGGATCACGCGGGTCGGCCGGTTCATCCGCCGGACCAGCATCGATGAATTGCCGCAGCTCATCAATGTCCTTCTGGGGGAGATGAGCCTTGTCGGACCAAGGCCTCATGCCATTGGATCGACGGCGGAGGACATATTGTTCTGGCGCGTCGACCGCCAATATTGGAAACGGCATGCGCTGAAACCCGGAATAACGGGTCTCGCGCAGATTCGCGGTTTCAGGGGCGCCACGGAAACCAGGGCGGATATTTTGCAGAGGGTGGAAGCCGATCTTGAATATATGAATGGATGGAGCCTGATGCGCGACATCGTGATCCTGTTCGGCACCGTCCAGATTCTGGTGCACAGAAACGCCTTCTGATCCCTTGGCAAGACTGCATTTCGGATCAATATCCCTCATTCAGCCGGAACTGGGACAAGGCGCGGCATGGCCTCGGCGCATCGCGGTGCGGGACGGGGCGACGGGGCACCTGCAATGAAGGCTCGACCATGTTCGATCTGATTGAATCAGATTGCCGCTCCGGATTTCTTGTTTTCCGCGGCTACTTGATCGGCGGATCAGCCCCTCCATTCCTAGGCAGCGTGGACAAATTAGAAAATGTTGTGAAATGGCCATGAGCGGACGTCATTTACCGTCACCCCGGACTTGGTCCGGGGTCCCGCTTTCTTTCTGAGTCCGCGCCCAGCCCAAGGCAGCGGGACCCCGGGTCAAGCCCGGGGTGACGAATAGGGGGGAGGGGTGACGAATAGGGGAATGACGGCTCCCCACCCAAATCACTCAGTCCGGCAAGTCTTGAATTTGTCCACGCTAGAATGGAGGGGCTGATCCGACGGTATGAGATCAACTCCTCCACTCCACTATGTTACCGCACCTTCTTGAGCATGCCGTGCATGTCGACCCACCGCACGAAGGCGTCGAACCAGCCGGTGCTGGTGGTCGCCTTGGGATACATGCCGAAGCCGTGGCCGCCCTGCTCGTATAGGTGGAATTCCACCGGCCGACGCGCCGTGCGCCAGTCGTCGATCAGCTTGAAGTCGCGATTGCCGAACAGCGGATCGTCGGCGGCGATGGCGGCGAACATCGGCGGCGCGTCCTGCGGCACGGTCATGCTGCCCAGCGGACCGTAGATATTGCCGATGAAGGCGGGCTTCGCTTCCGTGGCCGACAGCGTCGTCGCCATGGTCAGCATCGCGCCGGCGGAAAAGCCGATCATGCCGATCCGGTCGGGGTCGACATGCCATTGCGCAGCGCGGGCGCGGATCAGGCGGAAGGCTGCGGTGGAATCCGCCAGTTGCGGGGCAAGGTCTGTCGCCGCCGATGCGGGGGCGGGCAGCGGCGCCCTGGCCGCGCCGGAGAACATCTCCTGCATCGACCGTTCGAAACCCGCCATGTCGGCGGGCGTCTGGCGCAGCCGATATTTCAGCACGAAGGCGGCGACTCCCTTGGCCGCCAGCGCCCGCGCGACGTCATAGCCCTCATTGTCCATGGAAAGCGTGCGGAAGCCTCCGCCCGGCGCGACGACGACCGCCGCCCCCGACGCCTTGGCGGGATCGGGCAGGAAGGGGGTCAGCGTCGCGACGGTGACGTTGCGGGCAAAACGGCTGCCATATTGGCGGTGCCAGCTTTCCTTCGCCGTGGCGCCGGGGAGTGCGCCGGTGCCCAGTTCGATCGCGTCGGGCTGGGCCGGGGCGGCGATGGGCGTCATCCTGTCGTCCTGCGCCTGCCCCAGCGCCGGGGCGGCAAGCGCGCAGGCGGCGATGCCGATGGCGAGGGCGCGGGCCGCCGGGAAGCGGAACGGGCGGCGCGATGCCTTGCGGGCCGATAGATGCTTCATCTCATCCTCCTCTGATCATCATTTCCTATTGCAGGTCGAGCACGACCACCGACTTGGGCGGCAGCGCCACCCTCAGCGTGCCGCCGCTCACCTGCGCGCCGGTGAAGGCTGCAGGCTTCACCACCTCCGGCGCGTCGAAGCTGTTATGCGAATTGATCGCGGGGGCGGTCAGGATGCGGCCCGACACGTTCGCGGCGTTCAGCCCGTCCAGCTTCACCGTCACTGTATTCGTCTGGTTGGGATCGAGGTTGGACAGGCCGACATGGACCTTGCCGTCCCTGGCCCTGACCGCCGATCCGCTGACCGCCGGCATGACGAACCTGTCCTTGTTGTACCAGGGCGTGTCGATGTCGATCGGCAGCACCGTCGCATCCTGCCAGGGCTTGTACATTTCGAAGACATGATAGGTGGGGGTGAGCACCATCTTCCTGCCTTCGGTCAGGATCATCGCCTGCAGGACGTTCACCATCTGCGCGATGGCGGTCATGCGCACCCGGTCGGCATGTTTGGCGAAGATGTCGAGGTTGACGGAGGCGACCAGCGCGTCGCGCAGCGTGTTCTGCTGCCGCAGGAAGCCGGGATTGGTGCCGGGATCGGGCGCATACCATGTGCCCCATTCGTCCACCGCCAGGAAGACGCGCTTCTGCGGGTCATATTTGTCCATCACCTTGCTGTGCCCGGCGATCAGCTCGTCCATCTTCCAGGTGGCGGCCAGCGTGTCGGCCCAGCCGGTCTCGTCGAAATTGACCGGGTCGGCCTTGGGGGGCCAGCCGCCCTGGGGCAAAGTGTAGTAATGGAGCGACAGCGCATCCAGTTGCTTGGCCGCGTCGCGCATCATCACTTCGGTCCAGTTATAGTCGCCGCCGTTCGCGCCCGACGCGATCCGCACCAGCGTCTTGCCCGCGGGAACCTTCAGGAAGGTCGAATAGCGCTTCGTCACGTCGGCGGCATATTCGGCGCGCATGTTGCCGCCGCAGCCCCACAGCTCATTGCCGATGCCGAAGGCGGGCAGCGCCCAAGGCTGCTTGTGCCCGTTCTTCGCGCGCTCATCGGCCAGGCTGCCGGCGGGCGCGGTGATATATTCGACCCACTCCGCCATTTCCTGCGGCGTGCCGTTGCCGACATTGCCGGAAATATAGGCTTCCGCGCCGACCTGCCGCAGCAGTTCGAAATATTCATGCGTGCCAACGCTGTTGGGCTCGGTCACGCCGCCCCAATTGGTGTTGACCTTGACCGGGCGCTTGCCCTTGGGGCCGATCCCCTCCCGCCAGTGATATTCGTCGGCGAAGCAGCCGCCCGGCCAGCGGATCACCGGGACGGACAGGTTGCGCAGCGCCGCCACCACGTCGTTGCGGAAACCGTTGGTGTTGGGGATCGACCGATCGTTGCCGACCCACAGTCCGCCATAGATGCCATGGCCCAGATGCTCGGCGAATTGCGTGAAGATGCGGCGGTCATAGACCGGGCCGGGCCGGTCGGCATGGATGGTGGCGGTGGTCGGCCTGCCGTCGGTATCGGCGCTGGCGGTCGTCGCCGCCAATGCGCTGGCGCAGAGAAGCAAGGCGGCGGTCGTGCGGCGCAGGGTCTTGATCATGGTCGTCCTCTTCGGAAAATGGCGGCGGAACGGGCGAAACCTATTTGGGCAGCGGGATCATCCGGGCGATGCTGTAGCGGGCCTGCTGGACCTGCGCGCCGTCGTCCGGCTGGCCGCTGCCGATGCTGAGGCCATAATCGCCCGGTATCAGCCCGCGCTCCCCCGCCATGGTGACGAAGCTGAGGTCGCGGGGGCTCAAGGTGAATTCCACATTCCGGGTCTCGCCGGGCTTCAGCGTCACGCGCTGGAAGCCGCGCAGGGCAAGGTTGGGCGCGCCCTCGAACCGTGGCGGCGTGATGTAGAGTTGCGCGACATCGTCGCCCGCCCTTGCGCCCGTGTTCGTGATGGTGGTGCGGACCTTGAGGCCTTTCTCGACCGAACCGTCCACCGGCTCGACCGTCAGCGGCGCATAGCGGAAGCTGGTATAGCTGAGGCCGTGGCCGAAGGGGTAGACGGGCTTCCCCCTGAAATAGCGATAGGTGCGACCTTCCATTCCATAGTCGGTGAAGGGCGGCAGGTCATTGACGCTCCTGTAGAAGGTGACGGGCAGCCGTCCGCCCGGATCGGCCCTGCCCGACAGGACATTGCCGACCGCAAGCCCGCCCGACTGGCCCGGATACCAGGCTTCGACGATGGCGGCGGCATTCTCCTTCGCCCAGGACAGGTCGATGGCGCTGCCGTTCATGGCGACGATCACCAGCGGCTTGCCCAGCGCCCTGGCCTTTTCCAGGAAGGCGCGCTGGTCCGCGGGCAGGTCCAGCGTCGTCCTGTCGCCGCCGTCGAAACCCTCCACCTTGACGGGCATCTCCTCGCCCTCCAGGTCGGAGGTGAGGCCGACCACGGCGACCACGACGTCCGCATCCTTCGCGCCGGCCGTCAGATCACGGTCGAGATCGTCGGTGACGCGTTTCCAGAAGATCGCCGGGCTGGCGGCGACGCCGCTCTCGCCCTGCAGGCGGATGGCGTAGCGCTCGCCCTTGGTCATGCGCACGTCGACCAGCTTGAGCGGTTCCGCCCAGCGCGAATAGTCGCTGGCGGAGACGACGGGCTTGCCGTTCAGCGAGACGTCGCCCTTCACTCCTGTCAGGGCCAGCCGATAGAGGCCGGTTTCGGGCGCGACCAGATAGCCGCTCCAGCGGACCCGATGCTGGTCTGACACCTGTTTGAACTCGGCCGCCCGCGACACGATGCTGGTTTCGGTCCGCGTCAGCACCGGCCGGGCAGCAAACTGGTCCTTGCCCGCGGCGTTGAAATATTCGGCCTTGATCCCCGGCTTGCCGTCCGGCGTCAGCAGCGCGGTGCCGGGGACGAGGTCGCCGTCCGTGATCGATGGGCTGAAGGGGATCACGGTCACGGCACCCGCGCCCATGACCTGCTTCAGGCCCTCCGCGACCGAAATGGGCGGCGCGCTCTTGGCGGAGGAATAATTGCCGCGCAGCACGCGGGTCGCATCCGCCAAAGGCCCGGCCAGCGCGATCTTCGCGCCGGGCCTGAGCGGCAGGATGCCGTCATTCTTGAGCAGCACCAGGCTCTTTTCCGCGGTGTTCAGCGCCAGCGCCTGATGATCGGGCGTGCCGATCGCGCTCGGCGGGGTCGCGTTGGGCTTGCGGGAGGACAGGCCCGGCAGGTCGCCATTGCGGTATCGCGCGGAAAAGAGCCGGACGAGGGCGGCGTCGATGTCGCCCATGGCGATATGGCCCCGCGCCAGCGATTCCTTGTACCGATCGCCCAGGTCGGCGCGCCCGCCCAGCGTGGCGTTGTTGCATTCGCTGTCGACCCCGTGGCGCAGCGCGACGGCGACGCCGGTGGCGGCGTCGGGCGCATATTTGTGATGTTCGTAAATGTCGACCACGGCGTCGCAGTCGGACACGACATAGCCCTTGAAGCCCCATGCGCCCCGCAGATAATCCTTGAGCAGCATGTGGCTGCCGCAGGCCGGCTGCCCGTCGACGCGATTATAGGCGCACATGATCGACCCGGCCTTGCCCTCGACAATCGCGGCGCGGAAGGCGGGCAGGTAGGTGTCCTCCAGATCGCGGGGCGTGGCGAAGATATTGTCGGTATGGCGGCTGGGTTCCGGGCCGCTATGGACCGCGAAATGCTTGGGCGTGGCGACGACCAGGGGCAGGTCCGGATCGTCCCCCTGCATTCCCTGGACGAAGGCGACGCCGATCCGCGCCGTCAGATAGGGGTCTTCGCCATAGGTTTCCTGCCCCCGGCCCCAGCGCGGATCGCGGAAGATGTTGATGTTGGGCGACCATGTGTCGAGGCCCGTGCCGATCCGGCCGAGATGTCCCGTCCGCCGCCCCAGCGTATGCAGCGCGCGGACCTCCGTGCCGATGGCGGCGGCGACCTGCTGGATCAAGGGCGCGTCGAAGGTCGCGGCGAGGCCGATGGGTTCAGGGAAATTGGTCGTGGGCACCGCGCCGATCGCGCCGTGCAGGGACTCGGTCCACCAGTTATAGGCCGGGATGCCCAGGCGCGGAATGGCGGGCGCGACGTTCAGGAGCTGCCCGACCTTCTCGTCCAGCGTCAGCCTGTCGACGATGGCCCGTGCCTTGCCGTCGGCCTCCGCCCATATGTCGCTGGCCTGGGCATGGGCGATTGCCGAGGTCGCAAGGCACAATATTGCGCCGGCCGCGCGCAACGCGAAAGCGGTCTTCATGATCGTTTCCCCAAGGAGCGCGCCGTTTTCAGCGTCGCCTGGTAGTTCTTGCCCTGGTCGGTAGGGCGCGGGGGATGGCACTTCCCCCGCGCCCGGCGCGCTCAATGGGCCGCGCTGTCCTTCGCCGCCTTGGCGACGAAGGGATTGATGGTCCGGATCGTGCCGTCGGGATTGTAATGCAGTTCGGTCACCTTCACGTTGCGCAGGCGGGTCTGGCCCGACAACTGGCTGTCGGCATAGAACAGCCACCATTTCCCGTTCCATTCGACGATGGAATGATGGGTGGTCCAGCCTTCCACCGGCTCCAGGATGCGGCCCTTGTAGGTGAAGGGGCCATAGGGCGAATCGCCGACGGCATAGACCAGATAGTGGGTGTCGCCGGTCGAATAGCTGAAATAATATTTGCCCTTGTATTTGTGCATCCACGACGCCTCGAAGAAGCGGCGGTCATGGTCGCCGCCCAGCAGCGGCTTGCCCTTGTCGTCCAGGATCTGGATCGCGCGGGGCGTTTCGCTGAATTCCAGCATGTCGCTGGTCAGCTTCGCGACGCGGGGCGCCAGCGCGGGCTTGTCGTCCTGTCCCAAGTCGGTCTTCGACCCGTTGGGATCATATTTGCCGTCGACATTGCGCTGAAGCTGCCCGCCCCAGATGCCGCCGAAATAGATGTAGCTCGATCCGTCGTCATCGGTGAAGACGGCGGGATCGATCGAATAGCTGCCCTTGATCGGCTGCGGCTGCGCCTTGAACGGACCCATCGGGTCCTTCGACGTGGCGACGCCGATGCGGAAGGCGCCCGCCTTGTCCTTGGCGGGGAAGTAGAGATAATAGGTGCCGTTCTTGTACGCGGCGTCCGGCGCCCACATCTGCTTGTCGGCCCAGGGCACGTCCTTCACGTCCAGCGCCACCGGGCCGACCGTCACGGGGCCGCCGATCCTGTCCATCGACAGGATGCGATAGTCGCGCATCTCGAAATGGCCGCCCAGATCGTCCTCCGGCGTCGGCCCGTCGATGTCGTGGCTGGGATAGACGTAGATCTTCCCGTTCCACACATGGGCGGAGGGGTCGGCGGTGTAGATGTCCGTGACCAGCGGCTGCGACAGATATTCGGACGCATCGCGCTTCGCTGCGGCCTTCGGCTCGGCCTCGTTCGCCGTCTGCGGCTGCTGGCATCCGGCGGCGAGCAACAGGGCGGCGAGCGGCAGGACTTCCAATGGGCGCAACTTGATGGGCATGCTGATCCTCTCCGGTTATTGCTATTACGATAGCGCTACCATTTTGTGAAGGCAATCTTGTACGACAAATTATATGGCCGATGGCCATGCCGACGTCCAGCAGGCGGGCCGGTCAGACCGGCTGCAACCCATGGGTCACGATCTTGTCGATCAGGTCGCGATGGCGCGGCAGGCCGGCGCGCAGCTTCGCCGTCATGGCGGCGTTTTCCCGCCGCGCGCGATCCGCCAGATGGGCGTCGCGCGCCAGGGCGGGCCGGTCGACCTCCGTGCGGAAGCCCATGCCGTAGAGCACATATTGGTAGCTCGCCGCCGGGAAGACCTCCTCCACCCGGTCGAACTCGTCGAGGAACCAGGGCGATTGATAGCGCCACAGCAGCATCAGTTCCTGCAAACGATCGGGAATCGTCTCCTCCCGGACATTGTCACGCCAGAAATCGCTGTCTGTGCGCTTCGTCAGCACATAATGCAGCTTCAGGAAATCGATGATCCGGCCCCAGCGATAATGGGTCGTCGCGTTGAAGCGGGACGCGACGATGTCCATCACCTCGCGGCAGGCGGGCATCTGTTCGGCGATGATCTTGGCCGACAGTTCGATGAGGACGATGGCCGACGCCTCCAGCGGTTCGAGGAAGCCGGCCGCCAGCCCGACGGCGACGCAATTGCCCTTCCAGAAGGTTTCGCGATGGCCCGAACGGATCGGGATCTTCCGCGCGCTCAGCCCTTCGGCCGGCGGGCCGATATAGGCGCGCAGTTCCCGTTCCGCCTCTTCGTCCGAGATATGGTTGCTGGAATAGACATGGCCGATGCCGCGCCGGGTCGGCAGGCCGATGTCCCAGATCCAGCCCGCGCTCTGCGCGGTGGAAATGGTGTGGGACGCCATGGGGCTGTCGGGCCGATCATAGGGCACCTGCATCGCGAGCGCGGTGTCGCAGAACAGCACGTCGTTGCAGTCCCTGAACGGCACCTTCATCGCGCCTTCGATCAGCAGCGCCTTGAATCCGGTGCAGTCGACGAACAGGTCGCCTTCGATCTCGCCGGCCTGGGTGGTGCGGATGGCGCGGATGTCGCCATCCTCCTTCATCAGCACCTGCTCCACATCGGCCTGGACATGGCGCACGCCCAGCTTTTCGGTGCAATGGCGTTGCAGGAAGGGCGCGAACTTGCCCGCATCGAGATGATAGGCATAGTTGGCCAGCGCGTCATATTCGGCGGTGGCGATCGTCTTGGGCGCCAGGCCGTCGTCGCAGATGCGGCCCTGCGAACAGACGCTGTCGCAGAAACTTTCGTCTCCGTCGCCCGCCAGCCAATGGGGCGCCAGGTTCACCTGCCCGAAATTCTGGGGCAGCATCAGCGGGTGGTAATAGCCGTCGTCGGGCGTTCCCGTCGTCCATCGGGCGAAGCGCGCCCCTTGCTTGAACGCGGCGTCGCACTCGCGGAACAGGTCGGTTTCGGAAATGCCCATGCGCGACAGGGTGGTGCGCAGCGTCGGCCATGTCCCTTCGCCCACGCCGATGATCGGGGTGTTGGGGGATTCGACCAGGGTCACGGTGAAGCCGTTGCCGATGCGGCTGCGATGGCGGGCGGCGATCACGCCGGCGGTCAGCCATCCGGCGGTCCCGCCGCCGACGATCACGATGTTGCGGACGGGATGGATCATGTCGAAATTACCCATGAAAAGGGAGGGGATGTCAACCGACATCCCCTCCAGGGCGAGACAGGTTAGAAGCGGTAACGAACGCCTGCGGTGTACCGCCGGCCATAGGCATAGACGTCCAGCAACTGGTTGCTGAACCGACCATGGGTGCTGACCGTCTCATTGGTGAGGTTCAGCGCCTCGCCGAAGATGGTCAGTTGCTTCGTGATGTCGAAGCTGGTGCTGAGGTCGACCTGCAGCGCCTCGTTCACGAAGGTCGGTTCGGCGCCGAAGGCAGAATTGTTCTGCGCCTGGCCGAAGGCCTGCAGATACTTGTCGCGCCAGTTGACGGCGGCACGGATCTGAAAGCCGTTCTTGTCGTAGAAACCCACGAAGTTCGCGCTGTTGGCAAGGCCGGTCACCGCGAAACCGCTCTGCGACAGGTCGGTCCTGTCATAGGGCTTGTTCGTGTCGACGAAGGTGGCGTTGGCATTGAAACCGAAGCCGCTGTCGCCGAAGACATGCTGCCATGCCAGTTCCACGCCCTTGATCGTCGCGGACGGGCCGTTGACGCGCTGCGACACGGTGAAGACGGCCGGCTGGCCCGTCGTCGGATCGACCACGCCGTTGATGGTCTGGCGCTGCGTACCGGCAACGATGAAGTTCGACACGTCCTTGATGAAGAAGTTGACCGCCGCATAGGAGTTGCGCTGATAATACCATTCCGCCGCGAAGTCGAAATTGTCCGCAAGGAAAGGCTGCAATCTTGGATTGCCGCCGGTCGCGGTCAGCGCGCCGACGCGTTGGCCCACGCCGACGTTCAGCACGGGCGTCAGGGTGTTGAGCGAAGGACGGGTCAATGTGCGCGATGCGTCGAAGCGAAGGTGGAAATTGTCCGTCACCTCCAGCTTCAGGTCCAGACTGGGAAGCAGATAGGAATAGCTGCTCTTGGTCGAGATCGGCTGACTTTCGGAGAAGGTGACGTTGAGGAGCGTCGGGTCGGCGGCGCTGCCCGTAAGGGCAATGGGCAGGCGACCGACGCCGCTGGACGTCAGGTTGGTGATCTCCTCGCGAACGCCCGCATTGAAGCGGAACGGCATCCCCGCAATCTCATGTTCGAAATTCACGCTGACATAGGCGGACCAGGTTCGTTCCCTGATGTCCTGGACGCTGCCGGGATCGAGCGCGAGGTCGAAGGCTCCCGTGAAATTCGGCCCGACCGTGGGGTCGGCATAGTTGAAGCCCGGGATGTTCGTCGTCTGCGGATTGCCCAGGCCTTCCAGATATTCCTGATAGGCGCGGGGGTCATAGGCCAGCAGTTCCGGCGGCAGATTGCCGGAGAAGCCCGGAATCCAGTTGTTCAGGCTGATCGGACGACCATAGAGGCTGGTCGGGATCGGCACGCCCGTATTCCGGCCCGAAGGTGTGCCGTAGCCTGCATAGGCCTGCCAGAAATTATTGGCGAAGGTGTTGCGGTTCTCCAGCCTGAAGCGGTCCTCCATATAGCGGCCGCCGAACTTCACGCGGAAGCTGTCGTCCTCCCAGGTGCCGCCGAGACGGAATTGCTTGATCTCATCGGAGTTCTTCTGGACCGACCGCACGGTGACGTGCGAACCGATGATGGTGGGATCGCTCCAGCGCGACTGATCGCCGGCCGGGCCATAGGTCGTCAGTTCGGGGAAGCTGTTCTTGCTGTCGCCGGTCACGCGGACGCCCAGCGCCGTGCCGAGCAGGCCGCCATAGCCGATGTCGCCATTCTCGCTGCCGATGCGGTTGCCGGGGTTCTGCCGGCTCTTGGCGTAGGAGGCGTCGGCTTCGAACTTCAGATTGTCGGTCGCATCCCACTTCAGGTTGACGCCCACCTGATTGGTTTCCAGCAGACGGCTGTCGCGACCGGCCGTGAAGTCGGTCGGCGTGCCCGCCTGGATGAAATTGATCGTCGTGCCGTTCTCGTCCTGCTCCACATTGCGCAGGTCGCCCTGGTTGAACCACATGCCGAAACCGGAAATGTCGGTCACGATCTTCTGGCGCGAATAATTGTCGTCGATGGTCAGCAGCACGTCGTCCGAAGGCTGCCACTGGAAGGCGATGCGGCCGTCGATGCGTTCATCCTTGGTATAGCGCTGGTCGGCGCCATATTGCTGCTGATACCAGCCGACGACATTCTGCCGGTTGGTCGGGGTCGCCCAGGCGGCGGATTCAGTATCCGACGTCGGCGAACAGCTTGCGGCGGTGCTGCCTGCAAGCTGGCACGGCGCGAACCGGCCGCCCTGCCAACCCGAAACATAGACGCGGTTCACCTGGGTGTCGCGACGGGTATAGACCGCGTCGACAAGGATGCCCATGGTGTCGTCGGCAAAGGTGGTGCTGAACAGGCCGCCGATCGTCGGCACGATCTTGCCGGCATCATCCTGCACCGATCCGGCCGCACTCATCGCGACGCGAGTGCCGGGGCGATCGAAGGGCTTGGGGTAGGAAATATTGACGGTGGCGCCGATAGAACTGCTCGACAAGGAAACGTCGGGCGTCTTGAGGACTGCCAACTGACCCACGAAGTCCGATCCGACAGTGGTGAAGTCGACCGAGCGACCGCCGGTAGCCGTCGAAATCCTGCGGCCGTCGATAAGGGTTTCGTTGAAGTCTCCCGCGAAACCGCGAACGGTGATGCCGTCCGGCTCGCCGCGCGAACCGGCGCGATTGATCGACACGCCCGGCAGGCGCTGGAGCGACGCTGCGACGTTCGAATCCGGGAATTTGCCGATGTCCTCGGCCGAGATGACGTCGACGACGCCCGATGATTCGCGCTTGATGTCGAGGTTGCGCTGCAACGAGCCGCGAATGCCCGTGACGATGATGTCGGCCTCGCTCGCCGATGGGGCAGCGGCATCCTGCGCTGCCTCCTGCGCATGGACCGGCGTCGCGATGGCCAGGACCAGCAGGCTTGCCGTCGCGGCCAGCGCGGCACGGCCACGCCCCTGCTCGGCTTTGTTCATTCTATACGTCATGATCCTCCCCTTGTTCAGACAATCTCGCCCAAACGCCGCAGCACTATTGCCGCGGCGATCATGTTTTCTTGATCAGGGTGATTTGCCCCGCTTTTCTAAGCGGATTCGATCATCCTCACCCAGGTCTTCTTTTTGTCCGAGGAAAATGGTAGCGCTATCTAAACGCGTGATCAAGCGGAATTGTATGCGTAATCATAATAGGCCAGGATGCGGCCTCCGCATGGGGAAAAAGCCGTCCGAAGCGACAGGCCGGGCACGGCGACAGGATGGGAGAGGATATGGAAACGGTGGAATTGCTGAACAGCGAGCTTCACGCGGCCCTGCGGATGCGGCCCGCGCATCAGGGGGCCGATCCCTTCGTCAGGATCGTGGTAGGCGAATTTCCGGCGGCGGCCGTCGCCTGCCCGCTGCTGTTTTCCAAGCATGCGGAGACCGGCGCCTTCTATGCCGGCGCGCTCATGGGCTTCAGGAAGGGGGAATGGCTGATCGATTCGCCCGACGGTCGGCCGGCATTCCGGCCGCTGGAGGCGGACCGGGAGGGTTTCTTCGCCTTGGGGGAGAGCATCGCCTTCGACCCCGGCCATGACCGTTTCGCGGACCGTTTCGCCGGGCAGGAGGGCGAATCGCTGTTCGATGCGCAGGGGGCGCCGACCGCATCGCTCAAGGCGGTGCAGAGCGCGCTCGGCCGCCTGATGGCGAACGCGGAGGCGACCGACGCCTTCATCGCGGAGATGCTGGCCCATCGCCTGATCGAGCCGATCGACATCTCGCTCAACTTCGACGACGGGGAGCGGCTGCGACTCGACGGGCTCTATACGATCAGCCTCGACGCGCTCGGCGATCTCGACGACGCGGCGGCGCTCAAGCTGTTCCGCGCCGGCCATATGCAAAGCGCCTATGCGATGATCGGGTCGCTGCGGCATATCGCGCTGATGGCCCGCCGCCGCAACGAGCGGCTGGCCGTGCCGGCCTGAACATGGGCGACGCGGCGCCATCGGTCGAAGAGTTCGCCTCGGAGGACATGGGGTCGGCGGACGATCTTCGCGCGTTCGCCGCGCTGTGCAGGCCGGCCGTGATCCGGGGCAGGTTCAGCGACTGGCCGGCGGTGGCGGCGGGCCGGCAGGGCGGGGCGGCCGCGCTGTCCCATATCGCCCGGTTCGCCGCGGGATCGAGCGCCGAATATTTCACCGCCGGCGCCGAGCTTGGCGGGCGTTATCATTATGGCGAGGGGCCGGGCGGATTCAACTTCACGCGGGAGACGGCAAGCATCGGCGACGCGCTGGCGCGGATCGCCGCCAATGCGGAAAGCGGCGGCGAAACCGCCTATCTGGGATCGCTGCCGGCGGATTCCCATTTCCCCGGTTTCGCGGAGGAGAATCCCTGCGGCCTGCTGGGCACGGGCGTCCATCCGCGCCTGTGGATCGGCAACCGATCGACGGTCGCCTGCCATTATGACGGTTACGACAATCTTGCCTGCGTGGTGGCTGGACGGCGGCGCTTCACCCTCTATCCGCCGGACGCCATCGGCGATCTTTATGTCGGGCCGGTGGACCATACGCTGTCCGGCCAGCCCGTTTCCATGGCGGCCAGCGCGCCCGACGCGGCGACCGCCTATCCCCGTTTCGCGGCCGCGCGGGCGAGGGCCGTCGTCGTCGATCTCGCGCCGGGCGACGCGCTCTATCTGCCCAAGCTCTGGTGGCACCAGGTCGAGGCGCTGGATCATGTCAACATCCTCGCCAATTATTGGTGGGATGGATTCGCGGCGGGGCCGGACGCCCCCTATGCGGCGATGCTGCTGGCGATGATCGCCATTGCCGAGCGGCCAGGGCCCGAACGCGCCGCTTGGCGGGCCTATTTCGACCATTATGTCTTCCGCCCGGACGGGCATCCGCTGGCGCATTTGCCGGAGGAACGCCATGGCGTGCTGGGGCCGCTGGCGAAGGGCAATTACGGCCGCATCCGCACATTGGTCATGCGGATGCTGCGCGGCGGCTGAACCTGATCCCGCCCTTTCCCGTCCGTCTCGATTTCCGGAGCGGCGAAATGAACGGCTTTATGATGGTAGCGATAACAAAATAGGTTGCCGCCGCGGGAAAATGGATTATCCCTGCGTCCAACGGTCCGGCACAGGGCCGCGACAGGGAGGAGCGAACGGCCTATGTTTTCCCGCCATATCATCCGCGATTTGGGCTTGACCGTCAGCCTGGCCGCGCTGGGCGCGGCTCCGGTGTCGGCGGCGCCGCGTTTCGACCCGATGTTCGGCGATCATGCGGTGATCCAGCGCGATCATCCGGTGACGGTGACGGGCAGGTCAGATCCCGGCGAAGCCGTTTCGGTCACGCTGGCGGGTGAGGTCCGTCAGGTCCGCGCCGACAGGGAAGGCCGCTTCACGGCGCAGTTCGGCCCGCTCGCCACCGCAGGGCCGGTGACGCTGGACGCCCGTGCTCCCTCAGGCAGCGTGGTTGCGCAGGATGTCGCCGTGGGCGATGTCTTCCTCTGTTCGGGCCAGTCGAACATGGAACTGGAGGTCCGCAACGCGCAGGACGCGGTGGGGCAGATCCGCGCTTCGGCCGACGATCAGTTGCGCCTGATGCTGGTGCCGCGCGCCGTCGCCGACGATCCGTTGCGCGATTTCCGGCAGGCGCCGTCCTGGCGCCCGGCCGGACCCGACAGCGTCGCCGATTTTTCGGCGGCCTGCTATTATATGGCGCGGGAATTGCGCAAGACGGCGGGCGTGCCCATCGGCGCCATCGCCAGCAGTTGGGGCGGATCGCGGATCAGCCCGTGGATGGGGGCGCGGGCGCAGGCAGCCGTCGGCCAGGCGGCGCAGTCCGCGCTGGTATCGCTGCACGGGCGCGATCCCTTCGCGGCGGAGCGGGCGGCGAGCGCCGAATGGGAAAAATGGTGGCGCGGGGCGACCGGCGATGCCGTCGGCAAGGAACCCTGGCAGCCCGGCAGCGCCATCGCCTGGCAGGACGTGCCCCGCATCGGCCCTTGGGAGGAATGGGGCGTCCCAGCGCTGGCGGACTATAATGGCATGGTCTGGTTCCGCCGGGAGATCGAACTGACGGCGGCGCAGGCGAAGCAGCCTGCCACGCTTTCCCTGGGGCTGCTGGACGATGTCGGGCGGGTGTGGATCAACGGCAAGCCGGTGGCGATGAGCGCGCGAAGCTGGCAGCCGAGCAGCTTCGACGTGCCGCCCGGCGTGCTGAAGGCAGGGCGCAACGTGCTGATCGTCAATGTGCAGGACAATTATGCCAATGGCGGCCTGTCCGGCCCGGCGGAGGCCATGAAACTGGGGCTGGGGCAGGGCGGCGAACTGCCGCTGGGCGGGGGATGGCGCTATGCGGTCCCGGCGAGTTCGCCCGCGGGCGCGCCGCGCGTGCCCTGGGGCGACACGACCGGCTCCGGCACGCTCTATAACGGCATGATCGCGCCGCTTGGGTCGATAGGGCTGAAGGGCGTCGCCTGGTATCAGGGCGAATCGGATGTCGACCTGCCCGGCTATGCCGAGCGCATGAAGGCGATGATGGAGGATTGGCGGCGGCAGTTCGGCGCGCCGGACCTTGCCTTCGTCGCCGTCCAGCTCGCCGCTTACGGCCCGCCGGCGACGCAGCCGGTGGAAAGCGGTTGGGCGGCGATGCGCCAGGTGCAATATCAGGCGATGGCGTGGGATGCGCATGGCGGCCTTGCCACAGCCATCGACCTGGGCGACCCGTTCGACATCCATCCGGGCGAGAAGCAGGAGGTCGGCCGCCGCCTGGCACGGGCGATGCGCGCCGTCGCCTATGGCGATCCGGTGTCGCGCAGCGGGCCGCAGGCGGCGCGGGCAATGGCGACGACGGACGGCGGCGCGGCGGTGGAGTTCACCGGGCTGACGGGCGGGCTGCACATGCGCAGCGCGCGTCAGGCGATCGGCTTCGAACTGTGCGGAGCGGAGGCGGGAAGCTGCCGCTTCGTGCCCGGCCGGGTGGAAGGGACGCGCATCATGCTGGCGGGCGATGGCCGTCCGGCGACGCGTGTCCGCCATGCCTGGGCGGAATCGCCGGTCGTCAACCTCTATGACGAAGCGCCGCTGCCGGTCGGATCGTTCGAGCTGCCGATCACGCGCTGACGGGCGAAGGGGGATCAGCGCAGCAACGCCGCGTCCCCCCAGCTCACCGGCACGGCATTGCCCCTCACGCCGTCGGCGCGGGCGACCAGTTCCAGCAGCTTGATCCCCTTCACGTCCGCGGCGATGGCCTGGGCCGGCGCGCCCCGGCGCATGGGCGGCGTGCTGGCCAGCGGCCTGCCGTCGCCATAGAGGAAGAAGCGCACCGCCTGATCCCCGTCGAGCGCGCTGTCGTCCACGCCCACCTGCGCCGCGAAACGGGCGAAACCGGCGTTGCGCACTTCAAGCCGGCTGTTGGCGAGAATGCCGATGCCGGAGCCATAGGTCTTGCCCGCGATGACCAGCGGCTGGTTATAGGGGGTGAAGTCCGCCATCGCGCCGCCCCATCCGGCGTACATCGGCCGCTCGCCGATGCCGCGCGTGCCGCGCCAGTTGGGGATCGAACGATAGATGGTGGGATCGGGTTCGGGCTGGACCACGCCGTCCGCCGCCGGATTCACCATGCCGGGCTGTTCGGACAGGTAGAGGCCGTCGGCAAGCGTCCGGTCGCCCCTTGCCCGGAACACGACCGTTTCGCGGGGAGCGACGCGCAGCTTCATGTCGCGCATGAAGCTGCTCCTTTCCCCGGTCCAGAGATTGGCGAGCGCGATGGGGCGGTCGGCGCGGAACTTCAGGTGATCGGCGGTCAGGATCGCGTCCACCGGCGCAAGGCCGCGATTGAACAGGGCGACCGCCTTTTCGCCATTGGCCAGCGTCTTGACCAGGATCTGGAAGCCGTCCGCGTCGAAAGCCATGACCGCCTGGTTGCCGGCCTGGTCCTGGTTGAGCGCGATGATGTCGGCATTGCCGAAAATGTCGATCAGCGGCTGGGGCGTGGTGCGCAGGTCCGCGCCGATCAGCAGCGGCGCGTTCATCATCGCCCAGAGCGAGAAATGGGACTTCGCCTCGATCAGGTGGTTCGCGTCGAAATCGCCCTTGCCGATGAACAGCATGTCGGGATCGTTCCAGCTTCCCGGATGCGCGTACAGGGCACGGCGGGCGGCGCTGTCGTAATTGGTGAGCATTCGTCCCCAGTCCGGCGAAATGTCGTCGCTGGTGCGCGAGATGTTGCCGACATCCTTGCCCCAGCTCCGGACATTGGCGCTGCCCCAGATGCAGAGCGAGAGCATATAGTCGCCATCGGGATTATGCCTGGCGAGCGACTGGTTGATCTCGGCGAACAGCGCCTTGACCGCCGGGATGTTCGAACGGCTGATGCTGTGCTGGTCGATCAGCGGCGCGAGGGCGCGATATTGCCCGCTGCGCACCCGTTCGGCGTCTGGCGCATAGGCGCGGATGCCGCAACCGTCGACCTTGATAGCGTCGAAGCCCCAGTCGGCGAAGAAGAGGCGGATGTCCTGGTCCGTATGGCCGTAGAGGCCGACTTCGCGCTCGGCCACGCTGCCTTCGGGAAGCTGCTCGCTGCCGTCGGCATAGGCCTGTGAACAGATGTTGCGGCCGAGGTCGGAATAGATGCCGGCCTTGAACCCCATGGCGTGCAGGCGGTCTGTCAGCGGACGGAAACTGGGGTCGCCCTTGACCCGCGCGGAGGGGAATTTGTCGGTGCGGATCATCAGCCTGCCGTCGCTCGCCCGGCGCCTGATCCACCATCCATCGTCGATGTTGATGTAGCGATAGCCCTTGCGCGCGAGTCCGGCATCGCGGATGCGCTGCGCCGATCCCATCAGCTTTTCCTCGTCCACATGGGTGAAAAAGGCGTTCCAACTGTTCCAGCCCATGGGCGGCAGTTGCGCGCTGCCGGCCTGATAGGCGCTCCAGCGGCCGGTGGGGGCGAGCGGGTCCGCCATTTGGGCGGAGAGGGAGGTGCCGGCGCAGAGCGCGGCGAGCGGCAGGAGGAAGCGGTGCAGGGTCATGCGAAATCCTTGGGCGTCAGCGTGACCGGCGTTCCGGCCTTCAGGACAAGGGTGCGGCTCCCGGCGCCGAGGCGAAGGGTGCGGGGGCCGCCAAGTTCGGGGCGAAGGATGGCATGGTCGAGCCGCCCTTCGCGCCAGTGGAGGTCGACGGCGCAGCGGCCCCGCGCCCGCAGGCCGGCGACGCGGCCGGCAGGCCAGGCCCTGGGCAGCGCGGGGAGCAGGTCGATGATGTCGCCATGGCTGTCCATCAGCATTTCGACGATCCCTGCAGCGCCGCCGAAATTGCCGTCGATCTGGAAGGGCGGATGGGCGTCGAACATGTTGGGATAGGTGCGTTCCGGTCCCAGGAGGAAGCGCAATATGTCATGCGCGCGGTCCCCCTCGCGCAGCCGCGCCCAGAGGTTGATGCGCCAGGCCGTCGCCCAGCCGGTGGCGCGGTCGCCGCGTATCTCCAGCGTGCGGCGGGCCGCGGCCGCCAGGGCTGGCGTGCCGTCCGGCGTGATCTGGCGCGAGGGGTGGAGGCCGTATAGGTGGGAGACGTGCCGATGGTTCTGCTCCGGCGCGTCCGCATCCCAATCCTGCTGCCATTCCTGAAGCTGGCCCTGCCGCCCGATCCTGTATGGGGCCAGCCGGTCGCGCGCCGCCCGCATTTCGGCGACGAGCGAAGCGTCCCGGTCCAGGATCGCCGCGGCTTCCATCGTCCGGGTGAAAAGATCGCGCAATATCGCCATGTCCATCGTCGGCCCGGCGCAGATCGTGCCGCCATGGCCATGCGGATTTTCCGGACTCATCGACGGATTGGTGACGAGGAAGCCGCTGGCCGGGTCGCGCTGGAGCGTGTCGAGGAAGAAGCGCGCCGCGCCCGCCATCAGCGGGTAGACGGAGGCGAGATAGGCGCGGTCGCGATGATAGTCATAATGGTCCCAGAGATGCATGCACAGCCACGCGCCGCCGGTGGGCCACAGGCCGAATTGCGCGCCGTCGATGGGCGCTGTGGCGCGCCACAGGTCGGTATTGTGATGGGCCACCCAGCCGCGCGCGCCATACATGCTCCGCGCGGTGCGTTCGCCCGTGACGGCAAGGTCGCGCACCATTTCCACCAAGGGGACCACGCATTCGCCGAGCGCGGCCGGTTCGGCGGGCCAATAGTTCATCTGGGTGTTGATGTTGATCGTATATTTGGAGCCCCAGGGCGGGTCGAGGCTGTCGTTCCATAGCCCTTGCAGGTTGGCCGGCTGGCCGCCGGGACGCGACGAGCAGATCAGCAGATAGCGGGCATAGTGGAAATAGAGGGCGGCCAGCGCGGGATCGTCGCTGGTCTGTGAATCGGCGATGCGCCTGTCTGTGGGAAGCTGCGCCGCTGGCGCGCTGCCGAGGTCGAGGGTGACGCGGCGGAAGAGGCGCCGGTGCGCGTCGGCGGCGTCGGCTGCAATGGTTGCGAAGGAACGGTCCCTCGCCCTGGCCAGGGTCGCTGCGGTGCTGGCGACGGGATCGCCGCCGACATCGTCGAACCGCCTGAAGCCGGTCGCCATCGCGAGGAGGAGAGTGACCGACTTCGCACCCCTGATGCTGAGGCTTCCGTCGGCGCTGTGGGTGGCGTGGCCGCCCTCCACGCGGGCGGCCAGGCGGGCGGCGAAGCGGAGATTGCCATCTATCCCCTTGGAGGCGCCGTTGCGGCCAGTGAGCAGAAGGCCGTTGGCGCCGTCCGCCGCGACCTGAACGCCGCTCTGGGACGAGCGGAGGGAAATATCGACGTCGAGCCGGCCGGTCGAGGACAAGTGGACAGCAATCACATTGTCGGCGGGAGAGGCGATCGCCTGACGGACATGCGCGACGCCGCCGGCGGTGAAGCGGGTGGTCGCCGTCGCGCTGTCCAGATCGAGTTCGCGGTGATAGGCGGTCGCCTGCCCAACGCCCGGAAAGTCGAGGATCAGGTCGCCCAGCGTCTGATAGGGCATTTGCGCCAGCGGCTTTGCCATCAGCGTCTTGTCGGCCAGCGCTTCGGCCTCCGCGATCCTGCCCGCGAAGATGAGTTCGCGCACCTGGGGCAGGTTCGCCTTCGCCTCTGGATTGACCGGATCATAGGGTTGGCCAGCCCAGAGCGTGCCTTCGTTGAGTTGCAGCCTTTCCCGCGCCACTCCGCCGAACAGCATCGCGCCAAGGCGTCCGTTCCCGATCGGGAGCGCTTCCGTCCACGTCGCGGCGGGCTGCCGATACCAGAGCGTCAGCGGATGCGGCGCTGCGGGTTCGGCGTCTGCCCGTCGGGCGGCGGCAAGCGCGGCGGTGCCGGCGGCCATCGCCATCATGGTTTCGCGCCGGCTGAGGCTCATGGCCGCACGCCCTGCGGAAGCGGCATGAGGGTGAAGCTGTCGACATCGAGATAGCCGCCAGCCGGCGCGGGATTGTAGCAGGAAAGCGCGATCTGCTGCCCCTGGAAGGTGCCGGTGCGCCAGTCGAAGGCCAGCGGGAAGCTGCCGCCCACCTCCGTCCATTTCCGGTTGTCGAGGCTGTAGGCGACGCGGCCGACTTTTGCGTCGAAATCCATGTCGGTGCGCAGCCAGAGCATGCGGCCGGCGATGGACAGGGACGGGACGCGCACCTCCGTCCGGGGACCGCCCGTCGTGCTTTCGGTCAGCATCATGCGGAGCGACCGAGCGCCTTTCGCGCCGCCGACGACGGAGAGCTGGGCGCTATATTTGCCGAAGCTGCCCAGCCCGCAGACATCGCCCGCCCTGATGCCGGCCGTGTCCAGCTTCGCGACGGCGCGCATCTTGGGCCCCTGCGCCTTTTGCGTCAGCGTGTTGCGCGCGGTCCAGATGCCGTCGGCCTGCGTAGCGTGGAGGCGCAGGAAGCCGGGACGTTCCTTCAACGACCATTTGCCGTCGTCGGGATTATGGTTCCACTGCCACTGCAGGCCGAGCTTGCGGGACGAGAAATCGTCGGAAGAGGGCGGTTCGGCGAAGGGGTAGCCGGCGATCGGCTTGGGCGAGCGTTCCGGGACATGATCGGGCCGGTCGGGCGTGCCCCACCAGGGCCAGCCGTCCTTCCAGAAGATCGGGCTGATGTTCGTCATGCGGCCGATGGCGCCGGCGTCCACCATGACGAAGCCGTACCAGCTGCCGTCGGGCATATCCACGATCGCCCCCTGGTGGCCGCCGGTCCTGTCGTCGATGGAGGCCTTGGTCTCCCATGGTCCCCAGAGGCTGCGCGAGCGCGATACGGTCATCGCCAGCTTGCCGGGAATGGCGTTGAACAGATAGTACCAGCCATCGTGGCGGATGATCTTCGATCCTTCCGCGCCCTTGTTGTAATAGGCGACCTTCGCGGCGGTAACGGCCGTCAGGTCGTCGTTCAGCGTCAGCAGCGTCACCGTGCCGTCGCTGCCGATGGAGGTGCCGAGATAGGCGGTGCCGTCCGCGTCGATGAACAAGGCGGGATCGAAGGCCTCCCGGTCGAGTTCGCTGTAGGTCCACGGGTCCTCGATCTTCGCCGAGCGGTAGATCCGCGTCCTGTGCCCGACCGGCGTCACCGCGAGGTAGAACATGCCGTTGTGGCGACGCAGGCTCGCCGCATAGAAGCCGCGGCGATAGTCGCCGCCATCCTTCAAGTCATAGCGCGGGTCGCCGTCGAGCCGGTTCACGACATGGCTGGCGATCCGCCAGTTCACCAGATCCTTCGAGTGCAGGATGGTGATGCCCGGCGCATTGGCGAATGTCGTCGAGACGAAGTAGAAATCCTCCCCCACGCGGATGATGTCGGGGTCGGGATAATCGGCGAAGAGGACCGGGTTTCGATAGGTGCCGTCACCCTGGTCCGACCGCCAGACCTGCGCGGGCGCGGCGGCGGCGAGGCTGGCGGCAAGGGCCAGGGCGGCGGCACGGAACATGACCGGCCCTCTCACGACGCCGGCGTGTAGCGATAGGGGCCGACCACCGTTCCGACGAAACCGCCGGCTTTCCTGGTGCTGAGCAGCGTCGCGTCGAGACCCTCCTTGAGCGTCGCCTTCCGCCCGCCGACGGCATAGTCGAACGCCATCGTCCCGCCGGTCACGCGCATGGTGAGGGTGATGGGTCCGTTCGTGGCGACGGGGGCGGAGGCGACCAGCGTGTCGGCGTCGGCGGCGTCGCGGGTGTAGAGCGCGACCGCCGGCTTGCCGGCGATGCGGGTCAGGCCGAAGAAGAGGTTGCTGCGGTCGCTCTGCACCGCGGCGAGGCCGGCGCGGTCGCCGTCCTTTGTCGGCCTGTAGCGCAGCGTGGTCGAAAAAGTGGCGTTGGAATGCTGCTGGCGGCGGCCGATGAAGGCGGGGACGCCGCCAAGGTCGCCGACCGCCGCGCCGCTCTCCAGTTCCAGCGCCCCGCCCCTTAGCCGGTAGAAGGGCTTTCGCGGCGTGCGAATGCCGATCCATTGCATGGGCAGCGACTGGCCGTCGAATTCCTCGACATAGGAAAAGTCGCCGCTGGTGGGCAGCGGCGGTTTCGGCTGGGCGGGCAGGGCGGGGGCCTTGAGCGCATGCGGGATCGCCCGGCCCCTGGGCAGGATGATCGGCCAGCCGTCCTTCCATTCGACCGGCAGCAGGAAAGTCTCCCGCCCGATATTGTAATGATCGTCGGCGTCATAGGGACGCACGGCAAGGAACGTCGCCCACCAGTCGCCCTTCTGCGTTTGCACCAGTTCGGCATGGCCGGCCGATCCGATCATGTCCGGCCGGGCGGGGTCCAGGTCGCGCTGGGTCAGGATAGGGTTGCCCTCATAGGGGGTGTAGGGGCCGCGAAGTTCCTTTGCGCGGAACACGACCTGCGAATGGTTGACGCTGGTGCCGCCTTCGGCAGCGGTCAGGTAATAATAGCCGTCCTTGCGGAAGATATGCGGCCCCTCGATCCAGACGGGCTTTTTGCCGATGTCGACGCCGCCGTTGACGATCTGCGTGCTCTCCCCAACCATCCTGCCGGCGCGCCAGTCGAATTCCTGGATCCAGATGGCGCGATGGCCGTCATAGCGGGGCGGCTCGTCGGGGGCGCGGTTGTTGACGATATAGGCCTTGTCCCCTTCCCAGTAGATGGACGGGTCTATGCCCTCGAACGGCAGCCAGACCGGGTTAGACCAGGGCCCCGCCGGGTCTTTCGCCGTGATGACGAAATTGCCGCCGCATTCGACGCAGGTGTTGACGATGTAGAAGGTGCCGTCATGATGGCTGATGTCCGGCGCGAACACCGCCTGGGAAATGCGGCGGCCGTTGAAGTCCAATTGTTCCGGCCGGTCGATGGCGTTGCCGATCTGCGTCCAGTTCACCAGGTCTTTCGACTTGAAGATCGGCAGGCCCGGATAATGGGCGAAGGACGAATTCACGAGATAATAATCATCGCCCACCCGCATGACCGAAGGGTCCGGATAATAGCCGGTCAGGATCGGATTGCGATATTCGCCGGGCCTGACCGCGACCTGCTCCATCGATGTCCCCTCATAGGTGAAGCGGTCGAACCGGGCGGGGGCGGCCATCGCGGCGGTGGCGGCGGCCGGGAAAAGGGACAGCAGCGCGAAGGGCAGGGCCGAAAAGCGCGAGGTCCGGTGCGTCACGATCAATCTCTCCTCGAAGCGCCGGCCATGGGGCACGGTCGCGTGCATCCAGTTATGATAACGCTACCATACACATGTGTCGAGCGGAATGCCGGCCTTCGCGCATCGCCGCTTGCATCATGCCGCGCCTTTGTCAGCCCAGGATGATGCGCCGCGCCGTCCCTTCGGGATCGTCGACCATGCGGCATTGATTGTCGAAGATCATCGTCCGGCACCGGACGGCGTCGGTGGGCGTCCAGGCAAGTCCGGGCTGGCTGGGATTGCCGGTTCGGGCGAAATTGGCCCAGGCGGTGGCCATGGTGCGGGCCAGCTTCCGCGCTTCGGGCGTGTTGCCCGTGCCCTGGTCGCACAGCGCGCTATTGTCGAACACGAAGGCGAGATCGGCGGTGTGCCACGCGCCCGCGACGCCGTCCAGTTGGGGCGATTGCCACTGGAACAGATATTGGAACATGGGCGCGCTGCCCGGCCGCTTGTCGCGCAGGGCGACCATGGACTGGATGCGGTTGCGATAGCCGAGCGAAGCCACGCCGTAGGACAGGGTGCGGATCGCTTTCTCAGGATGGTCGCGCTTCATCTGGGCGATGAGCGCGTCGGCCCTTTGCGCGCCATATTGGCCGGCCAGTTCGGCGCGCCATTCGGCCTCGGTCGGGTTCTGGCCGAAGCGCATGCCTTCCTCGCTGGTGTTGCCGATCAGCATCGGCACGTCGCGCGACGCGTCCGGCGCGGCGTCGAAGAAGGAACGGACGGTTATGACCCGGCCGTCCAGGGTCGGGTTCCAGCCGACGCGGGGGCTGACGGAAGGGCCGCCGGCCGCGCGGGGACCGTTGATCTGGTCCGCCGCCTTGTTGCCTGCGGCGAACAGCGTCGCCCAGTCCATCTTCTGCAAGGCGCCGATGTCGCGGGGACCGACCCCCAGTTCCCTGACGACGCGGCGGGAGAATTCGCGCGATTGTTCCACCGTGGGGATATTGCCGCCGCCGCCCGACTGCGCCGCGGCGCGGTGGATCAGGCCCTTGCCCGACGGCATGCCCATCAGCGTCGTCACCTTCGACGCGCCGCCCGACTGGCCATAGATCATGATCCGGTCGGGATTGCCGCCGAAGGCCGCGATATTTTCCTGCACCCAGCGCAGCGCGGCGATGCAGTCGGTCATGCTGACATTGACCGACTCCGCATAGGGATCGCCCCCGACTTCGGTGAGGTCGAGGAAGCCCAGCACGTTGAGGCGATGGTTGATCGACACCTGCACCACATCATGGTGTCGCGCCATCTGCGCGCCGTCATGCGATGCAAGTTCGTAGGAGGAACCGAAGGCGAAGCCGCCGCCGTGGAAATAGACCATGACGGGCCGATTGCCCGACAAGGAGGGCGTCCAGATATTGAGCTTCAGCATGTCCTCGCCCAGGAAGCCGTCCGTCCATTGCTGGAGGAAGGTGTGTTCCTTCGCGCGAAAGCTGTGCAGCGTCTGGGGACAGTTCGCGCCATAGGCGAGCGCGGGATAGGGATCGGTCCACGCCTTGGGCGGCCTGGCGGGCAGCCAACGGTTCTCGCCCCCGGTATCGTCGCCATAGGGTATCCCCTTGAAGGTGAAGACGTCCCCGGCGACATAGCCGCGCACCGGCCCGTATCGCGTCCTTGCAATGGCATTGCGCGGCGTGGCGCAGCTTCCGGAACTGCCCGAAGCGCCGGCCGCGCGCGTGGCGGCAGCGGCTTCCCCGGCCAGCAGCGCGGCCGTGCCGCCCAGCGACGACGCCAACAGCGCCTGACGTCGATCGAAAAGCATGGCCCGTCCGGTCATCCTGCATCCCCTTGTCGATTATGATGCCGGCACTTTTCTGACCGGCGGCAAAATCCTATACGATCCGGGCGGCTCGTCAATAACTCCCACAAATAATTTCCAAGGCGCGTGTCCTTCCCGCTAATCCGTCGGATCGCGGAGCCTCAGTCCAGCGGGGCGTCGAACTCCTCCTCCCGATAGACGAAGCTGGCGAAGTCCGCCGGAGTGCCCCCGCCCGACAGATCCTGGCACGCCATGCCGATGAACGCGCCGGTGAAATTGGGCAGGCCGGGCAGGGTCACTTCGTCCGACAGGATGCTGGCGTCGTGGACATCCGGAAGCCTATGCCAGTCGGCCTCTCCATCGGCCCGCCAGGCGAAGGTCAGCCGGTCGCCGTCCACGTCGGCGCGCAGATCGATCGGATCGGGGGGCAATGCGTCCACCATGATGTCCAGGCTGTTGCCGGCCGGATTTTCCGGCGAGGCGCTCACGAGCTGAAGCTGCCGCCGGCCGTCCTCCGCGCTGACGCACAGATAATAGAATTTGGTGCTGTTGTAGTAATGGATGAGGCCGGCCGCCTGCTGGAAGCTGCGCGGCGCGAAGGAGAGGGAAGTCGTCGCGGTGAAGCGGAAAGCGGTTTGCCGTCGCGCCACGAGCGCCTGTTCGAACAGGCTGCCCACCGTTTCGCGGCCATAGAGGCGCAGGAAGCCGGGCCGCTCCCTCAGGCTGAAAAGCCTTTCGGGGGTCGGGCTGCGCAGCCATTGCAGATCCTGAGGCAGGTGGGGATCGTCGAAGCGGCCGTCCCAGGGTGCGGCGTTCCAGGAGGCGGGCGGCAGATTCGGCGCGGGCGGCGACGGATCGGGCCGCGCGTCCCCGGCAACGGTGCGCAACCAGCCATCCTCGCCCCACAGCATCGGCTGTATCGCGGTTTCGCGCCCCATGATGCAGCGTTCGCGCCCCGGCAAGGGACGGCCGCACAGATAGGCGAGCCAGGTGCTGCCGTCCGCCAGTTCCACCAGATCGCCATGGCCGGCGCGGGCGATGGGCACGTCCCTGCGGCCCGCGCTGGTCAGCACCGCCCCGTCCGGATGCACTTCATAGGGGCCGAGCAGGTCGGGCGAGCGGGCCATGACGACGGCATGGTCCCAGCCCGTTCCCCCTTCGGCGACGAGCAGATGATAGAAGCCGCCCCGCTTGTAGATATGCGGTCCTTCGGTAAAGCCGCGCTCCGTGCCCTTGAAGATCAGCGTCGGCTCGCCGACCAGTTTCAGCGTGGCGCGGTCCAGTTGCTGCGCCTGGATGCCGGCGAACCGGCCACGGCCGGGCCGGTGGTCCCACAGCATGTTGAGCATCCAGCTACGCCCGTCATCGTCGTGAAAGAGCGCCGGGTCGAAACCGCTGCTGTTGATGTGCGCCGCGTCCGACCATATGCCATCGATCGTCTCGCAGGTGACGACATGATTGGGGAAGTCGCGCAGCGACATGCCCTTCGCCCCATGGACCGTGGTTGCGCCGTAACGCTTGACGTCGGTGAAGACCAGCCAGAACCGGCCATCGGCATGGCTGAGGTCCGGGGCCCAGACACCGCAGCCGTCGGGATCGCCGCGCATGTCGAGTTGCCCGGCGCGTTCCAGCGGGCGGGCGACGAGCCGCCAGTTCACCAGGTCGCGGCTGTGGTGGATCTGCACGCCCGGATACCATTCGAAGGTGGACGTCGCGATGTAGAAATCCTCGCCCACGCGCAGGATCGAGGGATCGGGATTGAAGCCCCGCAAAATGGGGTTGGAAATGTTCGTCATCGCGGCTTGCGCACCATTGTCCACAAAATGGCGGCGCCGACCAGGTCGAGCACGCCGAGCAGGATGAAAAAGGGTTCATAGCCGACCCGGTCGACCATCTGCCCCAGCGAAAGGGAAAAGATCAGCACGCCCAGATTTCCGGCCAGCCCGGCCATGCCGGCCGCGGTCGCCACCTCGTTCCGGGCGAACAGGTCGGACGCCATGGTGATGACGGTCACGGACAGCGTCTGATGGGCGAAGCCGCCAAGGCAGAGCAAGGCGATCGCGGCATAGGGATTGGTGGCTAGGCCGACGAAGGCCATGCCCGTCATCAGCACGGCGCCCAGCGTGAAGGCCGCGCGGCGCGCATCGACAAGGTCGATCCCCCTGCGCTGGAGGAAGGCGACGACGGCCGGGCCGAACAGGCATCCAAGGTCCGCGGCCAGGAAGGGGAGCCAGGCGAACAGCGCGATCTGCCCCAGATCGAAGCCGCGCACGCGGGCAAGGTAAAGCGGCATCCAGAAGGACAGCATGCCCCAGACCGGATCGGCCAGCAGGCGGGGAAGCGCTATGCCCCAAAGGTCGCGCCGCCGCGCAAGGGCAAGCACGGAGGGCTTCTCCGGGCGCGCGGCCAGGCGCGCTTCCTGATTGTTCAGGATATAGTCGCGTTCCGCTTGGCCCAGGCGACGGTGCCGCGTCGGGCTGTTGTAATGGGCGAACCAGAGGACCGCCCAGATGAGGCCGATGCCGCCCGCCACGACGAAGGCCAGCCGCCAGCTATGCACCATCACCGCCCAGGCGACGAGGGGCGGGGCGAAGACCGCGCCGAAGGAAGCGCCGATATTGTAGATGCCGCCCGCGACGCCGCGCTCCCTGGCGGGGAACCATTCCGCCACCAGCTTCTGTCCGGCGGGCTGGGCCGATCCTTCCGCCAGGCCCAGCAGCCCGCGCAACGCGGCGAAGCCGAACCAGCCGTTCACCAGGCCGTGCGCCATGGTGATGACCGACCAGGCCGCGACGCAGATCGCGAACCCGACGCGCAGCCCAATGCTGTCGAGGAAATAGCCGGCCGCCGGCTGGAGCATCACGCCCAACTGGAACGCGCCGGTGATCCAGCCATATTCGACGCTGCTGATCTTCTGTTCGGTAAGGATCACGGGGGCGGCGACGCCCAGCACGGAACGCGAGAGATAGTTGATCACCATCGCGCCCACGAACAGGCCGATGATCGTCCAGCGGAATTTGCCGATCAGCGTAAGCATGGCGCCCAGCTTCTCAGCAAGCCACGGAATTGCCGCGTTTTTCGGGCAAGCAAGGCCGAACGGTCATCGTTCGACACCGCGCAATGCCGGCGTCCATGGTTCGAAGGCAACATCCTCTCCCGATAATCTTGCAGGGTTATTGGTGACGCGATGGCGGCATTGTTAGCGCTAACTAACAAACAGTCGAGTCTTTGTTGCGATCCGGCGTGGGCGAGGCGCCACGGCGGGCAGCCCCTTCCTTCCGTGGGCAGAATGTGGTAGCGCTCCCAAAACAAAAGGCGAGAGGGTTGGATGGCTGGGGAGGTTCTTTCTTCGCTGACGAGCATATTGGCACCCCACGGGCCGCCGGTCGGCGCGAAACTGTCGAGCTACGCGCCCGGCGACTACAGCATTCATTTCTTCCTGCAACTCGCGCTGATCGTCGTCGCGTGCAGGGGGGTGGGCTGGTTCTGCCGCAAGTTCCTGGCGCAACCCCAGGTGGTCGGGGAAATGATCGCCGGCGTGATCCTGGGGCCCTCGCTCTTCGGCCTCCTCGCGCCAGACCTGCAGGCGATGGTCTTCCCCAGGGAAACCGGCAATGTGCTTTACGCCGGGGCGCAATTCGGCGTGGCGCTCTACATGTTCCTCGTGGGCCTGACCCTGCGCCTGGATCATTTCCAGTCGAAGGTCCGGAACGCGGCGATGGTGTCGGGCGCGGGACTGTTCGCTCCCTTCGTCATGGCGATCCTGATCACGCCCTGGCTCCTGACCGTGCCCGGTCTCTTCGCGGAGGGCCTGGGCCGGGGTGGCGCGACCCTCTTCATGGGCGCATGCATTGCCCTGACCGCCTTTCCGATGCTGGCGCGCATCATCAACGAACGCGGCCTTGCCGACAGTCCTCTCGGCACGCTTTCGCTGACGGCCGGGGCGTTCGACGACGCGGCATCCTGGTGCGTGCTGGCCGTGGTCCTCGCCCTGTTCGGCGGCGGCAGCGGTGTGGCGGTGCTGGCGATCGTCGGCGCCTTCCTCTATGTCGGTTTCCTGCTGCTGTTCGGACGGCGCCTGTTCGCGCCGCTGGGCCGAGCGGTGGAAATGCAGGGCGAGATGAGCGCGACCGTGCTGGCGATCACGCTGGCGCTGTTCTGCCTGTCCGCCTTCATCATGGACGCGATCGGCATTCACGGCATATTCGGCGGCTTCATCCTGGGCGTGTTCATGCCGCGCGGCTTGTTCGTGGAGGAATTGAAGAGGAAGGTCGAACCGCTCGCCGTCGTCATATTGCTGCCGATGTTCTTCACCTATTCCGGGTTGAACACGCGGCTCGACATGGTGAACTCGTTTCCCTTCCTGCTCATTGCGATCGGCATATTGGTCGCGTCCATCCTCGCCAAGTTCGGCGCCTGCTACGCCGCGGCGCGCCTGTCGGGGGAGGACAATCGGACGGCCCTGGGGATCGGCGCGCTGATGAATTCGCGGGGGCTGATGGAACTCATCATCATCAATATCGGCATCCAGAAGGGCATTATCGAACCCGCCCTGTTCTCCATGCTGGTGTTGATGGCAATCGTCACCACCATGATGGCCGGGCCGCTGTTCGAGATAGTCTATGGAAGACGCGCGCGCGCGGAGGGAGAATTGGGGCGGCTGGGCGCCGCGACCTGATAGTCCCGTCGCTCGTCGCCGGAATCCATTCGACGTGCCGCGAAGTCATGCCCTTATGACGACTTCTCTCCGCTCGGCCGCCGAGCGATAGATCGCTTCGATCACGCGCATGTCGGCCAGGCCTTCCTCGCCCGGCACGATGGGGGTCGTGCCGCTGACGATGCATTCGGCCATATGGTCGAGCTGCCCGGCAAACTGGTTCTTGGCCGCGGCCGGCAGTGTGCGCGGGGTCGTGACGCCGTCCTTGCGGATCGACATGCGCTGCCCCTCATAGGGCGTTGCCGGTTCCATGTCGATCCAGCCCTGCGTGCCGATGACGCGATAGCCGTTATGGGAGGAGCTGTAGCTGGAGATGCAGTTGGCGACGATGCCGGAAGGAAAGCGCAGCAGGAAGCCGATGCGGTCCTCCACGGTCTTGAAGCGGGGATCGGATCTGTCGGTGGTTTCGACGGCGCTGACCGAAACCGGATCTTCCCCGGTCAGGTAACGGGCCGCGTTCAGGCTGTAGATGCCGATGTCCATCAACGATCCGCCGCCCGACAGCGGCCGGTCCAGCCGCCACTGGCCCGGCCGGGCCGGGAAACCATGTTCGGCGGTGATCAGGCGGGTGGGGCCGACATGGCCGCTGCGCGCCAGCTCGATGGCCAGCCGGTTATAGGGTTCGAAGCGCGAACGATAGCCGATCATCAGCTTCGTCCCCGCCTTGCGGCATGCGGCGATCATCGCCTCGCACTCCGCGACGGATACGGCCATCGGCTTCTCGCACATCACATGCTTGCCCGCCTGCGCGGCGCGGATGCTGTATTCGGCATGCATGCTGTTGGGCAGCACCACATAGACGACGTCGATGTCCGGATTGTCCCGGATGCGGTCGAAATCGGCATAGCTGTAGCGGTGGGTCGCCGCGATGCCATATTGCGCGCCATATTGGTCCAGCTTGGCCGGAGTGCCGCTGACCAGCGCCACCAGCCTCGCATGCTCGCAACCGGCGAAGTTCGGCATGATCTGGCGCGTGGCGTAGGAGCCTAGCCCGACAATGGCATAGCCGATCCTGCGCGTCGGCGCGGCGCCGGCACGCGTTCCCACGCCGGCCAGGACCATTCCGGCGCCAAGGCCGCCCAGAATTTCACGACGGGAAGTGGTCACGCGGCTCTCCCATGTCCTTTGGAGGGTGAATGCGGATTAACATCGGCGGTCGCGGCAACGAGTAGGGGGGCGACCGCCATGTTGGATTCGATAGCGCTAACATATCGGAATCGGTCGGACGGCTTCAAGCAAAATGCGATACTTCCCCGCCATTGGGGAAGAGGAAGGGCGGCGTTAACGGCGGCGATGGTTCCTCATCCCGTCGCGCCATGGCCTCCATGCGGTGAAGCCAGGATGCGGGGAACAGGGTCCGGTGCGCCGCGCCCGTGGAGCCGCGCAAAGCTGCCGGGCGGACAGCCCATCCGCTTGCGGAAGGCAGTGCTGAAGGCGCTGGCGGAGTCATAGCCGATTTCCTCCGCGATCCGGCCGAGGGGCTTGTCGCCCCGCAGCAAGGCCTGTTTGGCGACCGCCATGCGCCATCGCGCAAGATATTCTATCGGCCCGCAACCCAGCGCCTCGCCGAAGCGCGCGGCAAAGGCCGAACGCGACATGCCCGCCACGCTTGCGAGCCGCGCCACGGTCCAGGGGGCGGGAACATCCTGATGCATCGCCTGCAGGGCACGGGCCAGCGCGGGATCGCGCATCGCGCCGAGCAGGCCTGATTCCCCACCGACGCGCCGCCAGCGAAGCGCCTCCACCAGCAACATCTCCAGCAGGCGGCGGATGATCAGTTCCTTGCCGGGATGGCTGGACAGGCACTCGTCGGACAGCATGTCGACCAACTGGCCGAAACGCGTGGCGCGGCCTTGCGCGGCGGGGATATGGATCAGATCGGGAAGCAGCGACAGCAGGAGCGGGGCGTTGGCCCGCTCGAAGGCGAAACTGCCGCCCAGCGCGACGAAGTCCGGATCGCCTGACCGATCCCCGTGCCGCACCGCTTCGCTGCGGGGTTCCACCAAAATGCAGGGAAGACCCGGTTCGCTGCTCAAGGAAAAGGGCGGGGTGCTCGGCATCAGCAGGAAGTCGCCCTGCGCGAGCCGAAGCGGTGCGCGCCCTTCGAAAGCGACCCATGCTTCCCCCGCAAGGATGATCGTGAAGCCGGGCGCGTCATGCGCGTCATAGCGGACGCCCCATTGCCCGCGCGCCGTGATCGGCTTGGAGATGGCGGCGCTGGGCTGAAGCAGGGCGATGATGTCGCTCAGGGGATCCATGTTCTGGACGATCCGTAATTAGATATGGATCAGGAATTATAGATCGTCTTGTCCCGCCTGTCTATGAACGCGCATCGACATCAAGGAAGCAGGCAAATGAGCAAGACGATCCTGATCACCGGCACTTCGTCGGGCTATGGCAAGGCCACGGCGCTTCATTTCCTTTCTCGCGGATGGAATGTCATCGCGACCATGCGACGGCCCGATCCCGCCCTGTTCGGCCAGCATGCCGAACGCCTGCGGCTGCTGCCGCTGGACGTCACCAGCGAGGACAGCATAGCCGCGCTGGTCGAGGCCGCCGGACCCGTCGACATTGTGGTCAACAATGCGGGGATAGGCGGCGTCGGCGCTTTCGAAGCCATGCCGATGAGCCTGATCCGCCAGCTTTTCGAAACCAACAGCATCGGCGCCATGGCAATGTGCCGCGCATTCATACCGCAGATGCGCGAGCGCGGGGCGGGCGCGATCGTCAACGTGACGTCCACCGTCGCGCTGGGCGCCTTCCCGCTCGCGGCGGCCTATAGCGCGACCAAGCATGCCGTGGAGGGATTCACGGCCTCCCTGGCGCATGAACTCGCCTATTTCGGCGTCCGGGTGAAACTCGTCGAGCCGGGCTATGCGCCGACCACCCGCTTCGGGGCGAACGCCATCATTCCCGTGACCGACCTGCTGCCCGGCCGCTACGCCGATTTCGCGCAACCGGTCCTCGCGGCCTTCGCCGCGCCTGCGCTGACGACCAGGGAGAGCGACGTCGCCGAAGCCGTCTGGAACGCCGTCCACGACAGGACGGGTCAGCTCCGCTTCCCGGCCGGAGCCGATGCGGTGGCGCTGGCGGAGGGGCGCTGATCCCCTGCCTGCGGCCGCGCTCCCCAACTCAGCAACACGCCGCCCAGGATCAGGGCCATGCCGGCCAGATGATAGCCGAACAGCGGTTCCCCCAAGATCAGGGCGGCCAGCACGGCGCCGAACAGCGGCAACAGGCTGATCGTCTGCCCGGCCGCGCCGGCGCCCACATGGCTGACCGCGGCGTTGAACGACATATAGGCGATGATCGAGGGGAAGATCGCGACATAGGCGATGGCGGCCGCCACGCTTCCGCTCCAGTGCATCCGCGCAATCGCCTGCGCTTCGCCCAGGGCGCCGATGCCCATCGCCAGCGCGCCGATGGCGAAGGTCACGAACAGGAAGGCCAGGGGGTCGATCGCCGGACGCAGGCGCAGGCAGGCGGTATAGACCGCCCATGCGCCGCAGCCGCACAGCACCAGCAGATCCCCCATGCCCAGGCGCAGCCGCAGGATTTCCGCCAACTCGCCCTTGAACACGATGAACGTCACCCCCAGCGTCGACAGCGCTATGCCCGCGACCTGGCGCAATGGCGCCCTGTCGCCGAAGGCGATGCGGCTGATGATGACGACGAATGTCGGGATCAGCCCCTGCAGCAGCAGGCCGTTGGCCGCCGTCGTATGGCGCAGCCCCGAATAGAGGAAGCCGTTGAACGCGGCGACGCCCGCCAGCCCCAGGAACAGGATCGCGCCCCAATGGCGGCGGATCAACGCGCGCTGCGCCATGACGCGGCGCCATGCGAAGGGGGCGATGATCAGCAGCGCCAGCATCCAGCGGCTGAAGGCCAGTGTCAGCGGCGGAATCTCTCCCCGCATGGCCCGGCCGACTATCGCATTGCCCGCCCACAGCGCCATGGTCATGCCCAGCATGGCATAGGCCCGCATCTGCGAACTCAAGTCCGGCCGCCTTTTCCTTCAGCGTTCGTCGCCCGGCTCCCCGACATGTATCCACATTGGGAAGATGACGAACCGAAGCTGGCGGTTCTTCGTGAGCATTGGAAGCAGTTGAGCACCCGAAGCGCGAATAAACGCCATTTGCAGGTCGTCAAGGCGCAATGTCGATAAGGGCTTCAGATTGCGGAGAGGAAATGAAAGGGACGGCAGCGCCATGGCGCCGCCGTCCCTTCCTCGGTCTGGTTCAGCAACTGGAATTGCGGTCGATGGCGCGGCCGGCCAGGGCGCCGGCGCCCGCGCCGATGATGGTGCCGGGCGCCCGGTCCCCGCGGGTATCGATCGCGCGGCCCAGCAGAGCCCCGGCGACGCCGCCCAGTAGCAGGCCGGTCGTGCCGCCCGACTTGCGGCAGCGATAGCCCCGGTCGTCGCGATAGGAACGATAGTCGCGGCGGTCGGAATAGCGAACCCGATCATGCCGGTCATAGCGGTGCCAGCCGCCGTCGCGGGCGAAGGAAGTGGCCGGAACCGCGGCGGAAAGGGTCGCGGCGGCGGCGGCGATGGCGAGCATGGTCTTGCGAATGGTCATGACTGGTCTCCTCTTGCCTTGTCGTTGACCGCCTTATTCCATGCCGCGCATGCGCCAATGCTGAACCGCTTTGTTATCAAAGGTTAAGCTGGCGATCCGATGTCATGCCGGCCCGGTGCTGCCGCGCACGACCAGGGCGTGGGGCAGCATCAGGCGGGATTCCGGCCCGGCGCTTTTCTTTCGGAAGGATGGGTCGACCAATATGTCGACCGCGGCGGCGGCCATTTCCGCCTTGGGCTGGCGGATGGTCGTGATCTGCGGCCAGGCCGCGCGCGAAGAGGCCGAATCGTCGAAGCCAGCGACGGACAGCGATTGCGGCACGGCAATGCCCAGTTTCATCGCGGTGATGAGGACGCCCAGCGCCATGTCGTCATTGCAGGCGAAGATCGCGCTCGGGCGGTCGGCGCGGTCCAGCAACGCTTCCCCCAGTTCCAGCCCCGAACGGAAACTGAAGTCGCCGCGCAGCACCGCATCTTCATCGACCGCAATCCCCGCCTGCGCCATCGCCGCGCGAAAGCCCTTCTCCCGCCGGGCGGACGCGCTGTGGCTGATCGGCCCCTGGACCAGGCCAATATGGCGATGGCCCAGGCCGATCAGATAGTCCGTCATTTCCCGCGCAGCGCCGCAATCGTCCATGCGCACCGCGCCCGAATCGGGCGGCTCGGCGGAAGGAGCGATCAGCACATGGGGCACGCCGGATTCGCGGAACAGGTCGATCAGTTCCGCAGAATCGCAGATGGGCGGGGCGACGATCGCGCCGTCCAGCCTCAGGCTGGCGATGCTGGCGCGGACATGATCCTTCCAGTCCGGCTGGTTCAGTTCGACCGGCTCCACCACCAGATGATAGCTGCGCTCCCGGCATCGCAGCAGCGCCCCATGCTGCACGTCGGCGGCATAGCCCGACACGGGATCGTCGATGAACAGGCCCAGCAGGTAGGAGCGGGAGCTGGAAAGGCTGCGGGCGAAGGCGTTGGGCCGGTAATTGAGTTCCGCCACCACGCGCTGCACCGCTTCCCTGATTTCGGGACGGACATGATCCTCCCCATTGATCACGCGCGATACGGTCTTGGGGGAAACGCCGGCGCGGGCCGCGACGTCCTTGATCGTGACGGTAGTCATGGGCGGGTCTCCTGCGGCCGCGCGCACAGGGCGGCGAACCGGGCGATGAAGGCGTAGCAGGCGGCGGGCAGGACCAGCGCGGGCAGCAATGCCGTCGCATCCGCCAGCGCCCCCGTCAGCAGCGGAACGATGGCGCCGCCGACCACCGCCATGCACAGCCACATGGAGGCGACGGGCGCCTGCCGCTCGTCCTCGGGCAGGGCGAGCGCGTAGATCGTAGGGTACATGACGGCATTGCACAGGCCGACGGCCAGCAGGGCGCCCGCGCCCGCGACGCCGGGCAGGGCGATGGCCGCCATGGTAAGGATGACCGCGCCCAGGGAGACGGCGGTCAGCAGCCGAGCCTCCGCGATCCGCCGCATCGCCCAGGCGCCCAGGAAGCGCCCCGCCATCGCGCCGCCCCAATAGAGGCTGACCAGTTGCCCGGCGAGGACAGGCGCGGCGTCCAGCCGGTCGGGCCGCATCAGCACGGCGGGCAGCAGCGCCCCTATCGCCACTTCCGCCCCGACATAGACGAAGATCGCCGCCGTGCCCCAGCGCAGGCGGGGGGACCGCATCACCCGGAACATCTGCCCGATGGCGGCGAAGCGGCGCGGCCCGTCCCCCTCCAGCAAGGTGCGATTGCGGAAATAGGCGAAGGCCAGCAGCCCCGTGACCAGCGCCGTTCCGGTGAAGGGCAGGGTCGCGCCGACATGCCGCGCCGCCTGCGCGTCCAGTTCGCCGAGCAGCAGCGGCGCGCTCAGCAGCGGACCCAATACGGTGCCCAATGAATTGAAGCCCTGGAGCAGCGTCAGCCGGCGCGCCGCGCCCCGCGATGGTCCGATCACGGCGACGACGGTGTTGGACGCGATCTGGAGGAAGGTCTGCCCCGCCGAAACCAGAAGCAGCGCCCCCAGCACCATGGCGAAGGACAAGGCGTTCTGCGCCAGGGTGAGCGCAAGGCATCCCGCCGTGATCACGGCCAGCCCCGCGACGATGGCGCGCATGTAACCGGCGCGCACGATGGCCCAGGTGATCGGCAGCGCGAAAAGCATGTAGCTGGAATGGAAGGCGAGCTGGACCAGCAGCGCCCCTTTGTAATCCAGATCCAGCATCAGCTTGAGCCGCGGCACCAGCAGGCTGACGGACGAGGTCAGGAAGCCGCCGATGAAGAACACGCCGATGGACAGCCGGAAAAGCCGGGCGGCGACCTGTTCAGGTCCGGAAAGGGGCGAGGATGACGTAACGGCCACCATGGGAAAGAGGCTTCGATTGAACCTTTGTGGAAGGAGAGTGAAGCCGCAAAGCCGTTCCGGCGCAACATGGCAATATATGACAACGATGTCAAAAATCATGTTGACATCGTTGTCAGGCTTGGGTCAATAGGCGCCCACAAACCATGTGGATCCAGGGAGAGAGATGATGAAAAGCATTGCGCTGGCCGCAGGCACCGCGCTTGCATCCGCAACCTTGTGGATGACCCCCGCTTTCGCGCAGGAAGCAGCCGCCCCCCAGGCGGCGGCCCAGCCCGATTATGGCAGCGATATCATCGTGACGGCCACCCGCCGCGAAACCACGCTGCAATCCACCCCCATCGCCGTGTCCGCCTTCGGCCAGGCGCAGCTCGACCGGCAGCAGGTGAAGGACGTCACCGACCTCGCCCGATTCGTCCCCTCGCTCCAGTTCAACCAGCAGGGCGACCAGTCGGCGGTGCTGCTGACGCTGCGCGGCATCGGCAATGACAGCGCCTATACCGAAGTGGCCGACCCCGAAGTCGCCATCTATGTCGACGGCATCTATTCGCCCCGTTCGCAGGGCGCCTCCGTGCTGATGTACGACATGGAGCGCGTCGAAGTGCTGCGCGGCCCGCAGGGCACGCTGTTCGGCCGCAACGCGACGGTCGGCGCATTGAGCCTCATCTCCGCCAAGCCGAAGCTGGGCGAATTCGGCGGCAATGTGGAGGTCGTCGCGGGCAATTACGACCGTCTGGGCGTGCGCGGCGCGATCAACATCCCCGTCACCGACACGCTGGCCTTCCGCGTCGCCTTCGTCACCGACCGGCATGACGGCTATGCCGATTTCCAGCCCGCGCCCGACGTTCCGGGCATCAACCGCTCGGCCTTCGTCACCACCGGCAAGAAATATTATGCCGCCGACCAGCAGTCGGGCCGCGTCTCCATGCTCTGGCAGCCCGGCGAACGCTTTAGCTGGAACCTGTCGGCGGAAGGTTTCCTGGACAATGGCGCGCCGGTCATCGGCCTGCTTCAGACGCCGCGCCCCGGCACGAAGCGCTGGTCGACGCTCAGCGACACCGCGCCCGACACGGACCGCTATTCGGTCGCCGTCCGCAGCACGATGAACTATGACGTCACCGACGGCATCCAGTTGAGCTATATCGCGGGCTGGTCGCGCATCGGCGGATCGACTCAGACGGACGCCGACGCGGGCGCGCTGCCCCCGACGGGGCAGGTCGACGCGGACGGCAACGACCTGCCGCTCGGCGCCTTCGGGGAAAACCGCACGCTTTCCTCCCGCTATGATTTCCAGAGCCATGAGCTTCAGGTGAAGTCGACCGGCGAACAGGCCATCGACTGGATATTGGGCGCCTATTACAGCCATGAAAAGAACCGCATCCGCTTCGACATCGACCAGCGGAACGGCTATCGCGACGGCAGCTTCAGTTGGGCGGGCAGCTTCATCCAGGCCAATCGCCAGATCGACAGCCGCGCCGTCTTCGGCCAGGCGGTCGGGCACGTCAGCGACGCGATCCGCGTCACCGGCGGCCTGCGCTACACCTCCGACAAGAAGGAGGATATCGGCGGCCGCAACGTGACCTTCTCCGGCTGCCCCGCGACCCTGCCCCCCGGCGCGTGCCAGGGCGGCATCTTCGGCGCCTATCCGAATGCCACGGCGGACGAACTGGTGACGCTGCTGCCCGGCTTCTCCATCTCCAGCAACGACGTGAAGGGCAAGTGGGACAAGCTCACCTATCTCGCCCGCGTCGACGCCGACCTGGCGGAAGATGTGCTGGGCTATGCCAGCATCTCCACCGGCTTCAAGTCCGGCAATATCCAGGACAATGCCGGTCTCACCGATCCGGAAACGCTCACCAACTATGAAGTCGGCCTGAAGTCGCGCTTCCTCGACCGCCGCGTCACGCTGAACCTCGCCGCTTATTACAGCGACTTCAAGGGCTATCAGGTGAACCAGGCCGTCACCTTCCGCGACGATCAGGGCAATGTGGTGCGCAGCCAGATGATCACCCAGAATGCGAAGGGCGCGAAGGCCTATGGCCTGGAGGCCGAATTGTCGGCGAACCTCACCGACAATGACCGGCTGCAATTCTCCGGCACGCTCCAGAAGACCAAGCTGGAGGAACTGGAGAGCGTCGACGGCCGCCTCTATGACGGCGGCAAGCTGTCCTCCATCGCGCAGCTCAAGGGCAATGAACTGGCGCACGCTCCCCGCTTCTCGGCCACGCTCAGCTATGAGCATGACTTCGAACTGGCGAGCGGCGCGAAGATCACCCCGCGCTTCACCACCCATTATGAGACGAAGAGCTGGCTGAGCTACTTCAACGGCGACGCCAACCCCTTCGTCAATCCCAACGATCCCGCCGACAATATGCCGAATCGCGGCACCAACGGCACCGATTGGGACCGGCAGAAGGCCTATTTCCGCTCCGACGCATCGATCCGCTTCGTGTCGCCGGACCAGAAATATTCGGTGGAGGCCTTCGTCCAGAATATCGAGAATGGAAAGATCCGCACCGGCGCCGGAGCCTTCGGCGCGCCGCGCTACGACCCGGTGTTCCTCTCCAACCTCCAGCCCCCGCGCACCTGGGGCGTCCGGGCCCGCGCCAACTTCTAGAGACGGCCTTTCGATGATGACCGGCATGCCCCCCTGGCCGGATCGTCATCACGGGCGGCGGATGGCCCGACGGCCCTCCGCCGCCCCCATATACCCAAATCGAAGAGTATCCCGATGACGCGCAAGCTGCTGATCGCCTCCCTCCTGCTGGGCGTAGCGGGCATGGCCCACGCCCGGACGCCTCCCTCCACCGTCGCGGGCAGCAACCGCGCCCTGCCGGCGGAGGCGCGCGCGCAGGCGCTGGTCGCCGCCATGACGCGGGAGGAGAAGCTGGCGATCATCCACGGCTATTTCCCGCCACTGGCCAAGCCCGCCGAACCCATCGCCATGATCCCGTCGGCGGGGCACATCCCCGGCATCCCGCGCCTTGGCATCCCCACCCTGCGGGAAAGCGACGCCAGCCTGGGCGTCGCCAACCAGGTCGAGCAGCGGAAGGGCGACACGGCGACCGCGCTGCCCGCCAGCCTCGCCACCGCCGCGACCTTCAACCCGGCGCTCGCCTATGCTGGCGGCGCGATGATCGGGGCGGAGGCGCGGGCCAAGAGCTTCAACATCCTGCTCGCGGGCGGCGTCAACCTGACCCGCGATCCGTGGAACGGCCGCAATTTCGAATATCTGGGCGAAGACCCGCTGCTGGCCGGGGTGATGGCGGGCGAACATATTCGCGGCGTCCAGAGCAACCATATCGTCTCCACCATCAAGCATTTCGCGCTGAATTCGCAGGAAACCGGCCGCACCGTGCTGGACGCCCGCATCGGCAAGGCGGCGCTGCGCGAAAGCGACCTGCTCGCCTTCCAGATCGCGACGGAGATCGGCGATCCCGCCTCCGTCATGTGCGCCTATAACAAGGTGAACGGCGACTATGCCTGCGAAAATGACTGGCTGCTCAACAGCGTCCTGAAACAGGATTGGGGTTATAAGGGCTGGGTCATGTCCGACTGGGGCGCGGTCCATTCGACGGAAAAGGCGGCGCTCGCCGGTCTGGACCAGGAATCCGGGCAGGAACTGGACGACGCCATCTATTTCGGCCAGCCGTTCGCGGATGCGCTGGCCGCAGGCCGCATCCCGGCGGGGCGACTGGACGACATGGTGCGGCGCATCCTCTACGGCGTCATCGCCAGCGGCCTGATGGACGACCCGGTGCCGGAAAGCCCGCGCCAGATCGACTATGCCACCCATGCCGACATCGCCCAGCGCGCGGCGGAGGAGGGCATCGTCCTGTTGAAGAATGAGGGCGACCTGCTGCCGCTCGCGAAGAGCGCGCGGCGGATCGTCCTGATCGGTGGCCATGCCGATGTGGGAGTGCTGTCGGGCGGCGGATCGTCACAGGTCCGCTCCGTCGGCGGGGCGCCGGTCGAAATTCCGCTGACGAAGGGGGCGGCGGCCTCCTTCGCCCGCATGACGTGGCACGCTTCCTCGCCGCTGAACGCGATCCGCGCCCTCGCCCCGCAGGCGGAGGTCAGCTATGTCGACGGCAGCGACCCACGCGCAGCGGCGGAGGCGGCGCGGCGCGCCGACCTCGCCATCGTCTTCGGCTGGCAATGGCAGACCGAGGCGCAAGACCCCGAAACCATGCGCCTGCCCGGCAATCAGGACGCGCTGATCGACGCGGTCGCCACCGCCAACCGCAGGACCATCGTCGTGCTGGAAACCGGCGGCCCGGTGGAGATGCCCTGGATCGCCAGGGTTCCGGCGCTGGTGCAGGCCTGGTATCCCGGCCAGCGCGGTGGCGAAGCCATCGCCAACATCCTCTTCGGCGACGTCGCGCCTTCGGGCCGCCTGCCGATCACCTTCCCGGTGCGCGCCGATCAGGCGCCGCGCCCGGAACCGGCGGGCCTTGCCGAACTGCACGCGGCAGAGGCCCGCCGGGACGCGGGGGACAAGACCAATTACGGCATGACCGGCGGCGTCGCCCCCTTCGCCGTCGACTATCCCGAAGGGGCGGAGGTCGGCTATCGCTGGTATGCGATGAAGGGCATGAAGCCGCTTTTCCCCTTCGGCCATGGCCTGACCTATACCCGCTTCGCCTACGCCAATCTTCAGGTGCAGGACGGCGCGGCCCTGACCGTCAGCTTCGACGTGACCAATGCGGGCAGCCGCGCGGGCGCGGACGTGCCGCAACTCTATGTGCAGGCGCGGGGCAGCGCGGGCATCGCCGCCTGGCGGCTGGCGGGCTTCGACAAGCTCAGCCTGTCCCCCGGCGAAACCCGCCGCGTCACCATGACCGTCGACCCGCGCCTGATCGCCCGGTTCGAGGAAGTGAAGGGCTGGCGGCTGGACGGTGGCGACTATGCGCTGGCGGTCGGCCATCATGCAGGCGACGCGACGCTCAAGGGCGTGGCGAAACTCGATGCCATGAGCCTGAAACCGTGATGAGGCACAGCCCCATCGCATTACGTGCTCCTGCGAAGGCAGGAGCCCAGTTGCGACGGCAGAACTGGGTTCCTGCCTTCGCAGGAACACTCTGTACCTTGCCTCTTGCGTAATCCGCGCGAATAAGCGCCTTCATAACAGGAGACGACATGACCACCGGCCTTTCGCCCGTTTCCCTGACCGCGCTGACGCTCCTGCTCGCCACCGCCGCCACCGCGCAGCAGCCCGCCGCCTCCATCGCGCACCCCCAGCTCTGGCCGAAGGTCGCCGCCCAACCCAAACGCGACCCCGCCGTCGAACGCCGCGTCGAAGCCCTGCTGAAATCCATGTCGGTGGAGGACAAGGTCGGCCAGATCATTCAGGTCGACATCGGCTCCATCACCCCCGCCGACGTGCGGACATACAAGATCGGCTCGGTCCTGAACGGCGGCAATAGCGGCCCCTATGGCGACGAATATGCCTCCCCCGCCAAATGGCTCCAACTGGCCGACGAATATTATGACGCCTCCATGGCGCGCGCGGACAAAGGCCCGAAAATCCCGATCATCTGGGGCACCGACTCCGTCCACGGCAACAACAACATCGTCGGCGCCACGCTCTTCCCCCACAATATCGGCCTGGGCGCCGCCCGCGACCCCGATCTGATCCGCGAAATCGGCCGCATCACCGCGCTGGAGACGGCGGCGGCGGGCCTCGACTGGACCTTCGCCCCGACGCTGGCGGTGGTGCAGGACGACCGCTGGGGCCGCACCTATGAAAGCTATGGCGAAGAACCCCGGATCGCCGCCGACTATGCCGGCGCGATGATAGAGGGCGTGCAGGGCAGGGTCGGCACCAAGGACTTCCTCGCCCCCGACCATCTCATCGCCACCACCAAGCATTTCCTGGGCGACGGCGGCACCGGCGGCCGCGACCAGGGCGACACCAAAGTGCCCGAAGAGGTGCTGCGCGACGTCCATCTGGGCGGCTACCCCGCCGCGATCGAGGCGGGCACCCAATCGGTCATGGCCAGCTTCTCAAGCTGGAACGGCGAGAAGATGAGTGGCAACGCATCGCTGCTGACCGGCGTGCTGAAGGACCGCATGGGTTTCGACGGCTTCGTCGTCGGCGACTGGAACAGCCATGGCCAGGTGCCGGGCTGCTCCAATGAGGATTGCCCGCAGGCGATCAACGCCGGGCTGGACATGTTCATGTATTCCGGCCCCGGCTGGAAACAGCTTTACGACAATACGCTGCGCGAAGCGAAGGACGGCACGATCCCGGCGGCGCGGCTCGACGATGCGGTGCGCCGCATCCTGCGCGTCAAGGTCCGCGCCGGAACCTTCGACCGGGGTCGCCCCTCCGCCCGCGCCTTCGCGGGCAAATTCGACGCCATCGGCTCCCCCGGCCACCGCGCCGTCGCCCGCCGCGCCGTGCGCGAATCGCTGGTGCTGCTCAAGAATGAGGGCGTCCTGCCGCTCAAGCCCAATGCCAATATCCTCGTCGCGGGGGAGGCGGCCGACAGCATCAGCCAGCAGGCGGGCGGCTGGTCGATCACCTGGCAGGGGATCGACGTCCCCAATTCCGCCTTCCCCAACGCCCAGTCGATCTGGAAGGGGATAGAGGAGACGGTGAAGGCAGGCGGCGGCACGGCGCGCTACGCCCCCGACGGCCGCTTCACGCAGAGGCCGGATGCCGCCATCCTCGTCTTCGGCGAAAAACCCTATGCCGAATTCAAGGGCGACGTGCCCAATCTGGAATATAGCCCCGGCGACAAGCGCGACCTGGAGACGCTGCGCCGCTTCAAGGCGGCGGGCGTGCCGGTCGTGGCGGTGTTCCTGTCGGGCCGCCCGCTCTGGGTGAATGCGGAACTCAATGCGTCGGACGCCTTCGTCGTCGCCTTCCTGCCCGGCAGCGAGGGCGGCGGCGTGGCCGACCTGCTGTTCGCCGGACCCGACGGCAAGCCGCGCCACGATTTCCGGGGCAAGCTCAGCTTCTCCTGGCCCAAGCGCCCCGACCAATATGCGCTGAACCGCCGCGACGCGGGCTATGACCCGCTCTTCCCCTTCGGCTACGGCCTCAGCTACGCCCGGCCGGGTAAGGTCGGCAAGCTGGACGAGAGCCGCCCCGCGGGCATGGCGGCCGCCACCCCCGGCACCTTCTACGGTCGCGGCCAGACGCCGCCGGGCTGGTCCATAGAGGCGGAGGGCGTCACCCAGAGCGGCGTCGACCGCCGCGCGCAGGAGGACAGCCGCCGCTTCGTCTGGAAGGGGGCGGGGCAGGTCGCCTTCGCCGCCCCCCGCGCCGTCGACCTCTCCCGCGAGAGCAACGGCGAAATCAGCCTGGTGGTCGAATATAAGGTGGACGCCAAACCGGCGGGCAAGCTGACCGCTGGCCTGCAAGGCGGCGGCAAGACCGTCGAACTGCCGATAACAAACAGTATTGCCGCCGCCAGGGCAGGGGAGTGGACCCGGCTCGCCGTCCCGCTGCAATGTTTCGCCAAGCGCGGCGCGGACATGCGGGCCGTCACCGCGCCGCTGGTGCTGCGATCCGACGGCGCGGCCGACATCAGCATTTCCGACGTGAAGCTGGACTATGTCAGCATGCCGATGGACGCCTGCGGCGACGCGGTGCCGGGCGGAGAGTAAGGAACGCCGTCGATAAGACAGGTTAGGCCCGACCTCTTTGCACAGGATACCCTCCGAAGATCGCGCGTTGACGCCATCGTAAGAGGAGATCGACATGCAGAATGATGGACAGCGCGACGAATCGTCCCAGGACCCGGCGGAGGGCCGCAACGATGTGCCACCGCCGGAAAAGGGCTCGCCCCGCGGCGAAGCGGATCAGGCCGACGATGAAGCTGCGGAGCGCGTCGAGAAAGCCGAGGACGGCGACCCCAATCCCTTGGCCCCGCCGGTCAACACCGAAGCCGGAAGCTAAGGCAGCGCGGACAAATTCGGAATGTCGGGAAATGGCACTTCCCGTCACCCCGGACTTGATCCGGAATCCCGCTGCCTTGACCAGGCGCGGACTCAGAAAGAAAGCGGAACCCCGGGTCAAGCCCGGGGTGACGAATAGGCGAATGGCCGCTTCTCGCCCCAGATCACTCCGGCGACTCATGCATTTGTCCGCGCCTCCCGACGCCTGATCCGGTCAACCGGAGAGCAACGGGTAACGCAGGCGCCAATCGTCCAGCAGGGTTTCGATCGCGGCGATTTCCTGAAAGGTTCCGATCGGCGCGGCGGCCCAGTTGCAATGCGGATGCGTCGCGCGGCTGTAGAGCCGGATCGGCCCCACCAGCCGGCGCCAATGATGCTTGCTGCGTCCGTGATCGCGCACCAGGCGGGCGACGATCAACTCGACGAGTTTGTCAGCCGTCATTTTCTTTTCCCTCGGCGCAAGGCCATTGTCCCGGCAACGCCAGATAGGCCTCCAACTCGCGCCAGTGCCGATCCCATCCGGGACCGCGCCGTTCCTCCGGCACATGGGCTTCCACCATGCGCCTCGCCCGCGCCACGACATTGTCGCCGGGCGCGCGCAAACGGTCGAGAATGTCCCTGATGCCGTCCGTCATGAAGGTCGCCGCCGCATGCTCTGCTGATAGGGGCAGGAGCGCAGGCCTTCAACCTTCCCGGCGCGCTGGGTCGGCCGCCCATCAAGCACGCTTTCGGTTCGTCGCGAAGCAGTAACGCCCATCCGCAAAATATGCGCTCCCTATTGTCAATCATTATGATAGAGAATAACTTTGCGGGCAGGAGGTTCTTCCATGCGTCCAAATGCCACCGAACTGATCGCTTCCGCGACGATCCTGACCGTGCCCGGCCTGATGAACAGCGGGCCGGGGCATTGGCAGACGATCTGGGAAGCCGAGCTGCCCCATTGCCGTCGCGCCGAACTGGGCAGCTGGGACGCGCCGCAGCGCAATAGCTGGATCGGCCATCTCAACCATGCGATCGATCGCGTCGACGGGCCGGTCATCCTCGCGGCCCACAGCCTGGGATGTCATGCCGTTGCCTGGTGGGCCGCGTTCGAATGCCGGGAATGGAGCGAGAAGATCGCCGGAGCCTTGCTCGTCGCCCCGCCGGAACTCGATTCGGGCGCCGTCGATCCGCGCTTGCGCGGTTTCGCGCCTACGCCCAAGGCGTTGCTGCCTTTCCCCTCGATCCTCGTCGCCAGTCGCAACGATCCCTATATCTCGTTCGGTCGGGCGCGGCTGCTTGCGCAATTCTGGGGCAGCCGCTTCGCCGATGCGGGGGAGGCGGGGCACATCAACGCCGATTCCGCGCTGGGCGACTGGGCATTCGGGCGGTTCCTGCTCTCCGGCCTCGGCCAACCATTCGAAGAACAGGACATGGATAGCCAGCAGATCGCCGGAGAGCGGGAACGCAGCGCGGAGGCGACCCTGCTCTACGGCGTCTGACCTGGCGGGGATCGCCATCGGCCTGATCAAAGCCGGATCTTCATCCCCAGACGTATCGTCCGTGGCTCGACCACCCGGCTGAGCCGCCCTTCCTGCGGGCCGGCCGCGTCGAAGGCTGGAATATAGGATTCGTAGTGATAAGCGATGTCCTTGTCCCGGCTGTCGAAGATATTGAGCAGGTCTCCATAAAGCTCGATCCGCTTGCCCTTCCACGCGCCGCGGGCGCTGACGATGGTGCTGCCCTTGTCGCGCGCGCTATTGTCCTCGATCAGCGGATAAGGCCCCAGATGCCGCAACCGCAGGCTCGTCTCCCAGCGCCCCAGCACGACCGCCACGCCCGCCGAAGCGGCATTTTCGAACGCATTGGGAATCCTGTCCCCATTGTCGTAGCGCGAATGGCTGGCGGTGTAATTGCCGTCCAGCGCCAGCCAGGGCAGCGGCCGCCAGAAGGCGACGATCTCATAGCCGTGCCGCTTGCTGGCGCCGGTCGGCTCGACCGCGTTGCTGTCGCCGACGAAGCGCAGTTCGCTGCCGACATTCAGCCACCAATA